>JBJOHE010000496.1:0-2980 GCA_046047895.1 Planctomycetota bacterium
TCGCCGGATCGACAGGAACGCTGAACATTTCCGACAACGCCTCGGTCACGGGAGGCTCCACCTTTGTCGGCAAGGGCACCGGCACGATCGGCACGGTGAACATGTCGGGCGGCACCTTCACCGGCGGCAACACCAACGAATTCCAGATCGGCTCCAACGGCGAGGGCAACTGGAACCAGACCGGCGGCACGACGACCGCGACGGGCTGGATGTCGGTGGGCCGCAATGCCGGCTCGCTCGGCAGCCTCACGGTCAGCGGCGGTTCCTTTACTCAAGCCACACCCGACCGGCAACTGATGGTGGGCGAGGATGGCACCGGAACGCTCACGCTGAACGGCGGCGAGGTGAACGTGGCAGGAGCCGGCGGCCTGATGGTGGGCTGGAACTCGAGCGGCTTCGGCTCGGTCTATCTCAACGGCGGCACGCTCTCCGCCCGCCGGGTGCGAGGCAACCTGGGCGTGTCGGAAGTCGCCTTCAACGGCGGCACGCTCCAGGCCGCGGCCAACGCCAGCCCGGCCGACTTCATGACCGGGATCGGCACCGCGTCGATTCAGGCCGGCGGGGCCACGATCGACACCAACGGCCAAGACGTGACCATCGCGCAGGCCCTGAGCGATGGCGGTGGCGGCGGCCTGACCAAGGTCGGCGCGGGGGTGCTCACGCTCTCCGGGCAGAACACCTACTCCGGCGCGACGACCGTTTCCGCCGGCGGACTGGCGGTCGACACCGCCACCTTCGCCAGCGGTGCCTACGAGCTTGCCAGCGGCACCTCGTTTGAGGTTGAGGTCGTCAACGCGGCCAACAGCCAGGTGAACACGGCGAGCTTCACGCTCGGCGGGCTCAATACGCTCGGTTTCGACCTCGGCAACTTCGGCAACCCCACGGTCGCTCCGCTCAACGTGTTCGGCGGCCTGACGACATCGGGCGACGTCACGATCAACCTGGCGAGCGCCCGGCCGCAGGTCGGGCAGTTTCCGGTGATCGCCTACGGCAGTCAGTCCGGCACCGGCACGTACACGCTCGGCACCCTGCCGACCGGTGTCACGGCTCAGATCGTGAACAACACTGCAGCAAACTCGATCGACATCCTGATCACGGCGCTGGCCAGCCGCACCTGGAACGGCCTGGCCTCCGGCGTGCCGACGGGCACCTGGGACGTGGGAACGACGGCCAACTGGGTGATCCCGCCCTCCGACCCAGCCACGTTCTCGAACGGAGACGAGGCCGTATTTGACGATTCGGCGCTGGGCACGACCGACGTGGTGCTCAACACATCGGTGACCCCCAACGGGATGATCTTCGACAATTCGCTCCTGCCCTACTCTGTGAGCGGCACCGGGGCGGTCACCGGGCCTGGCGGGCTGCTCAAGAAGGGGACCGCCGACACCACCGTCTCGACGGCCAACACCTTCACCGGTGGCGTGCGGGTCGAGGCCGGCCGGCTGGTCGTGCCCGTGATGGGCAACGGCGGGGCCGCCTCGCCGCTCGGCTCGGCTCCCGCGGCCGCCGCGAATCTGGTGCTCGCCGGCGGCACGCTCGCCTATTCGGGTGCGACCGCCACTTCGGATCGCGGCTTCACGATCAACGCCGGCACGTCCGCCTTCGAGGTGGCCGATGCCGATGCCCGGCTCACACTGACAGGCCAGGCCCGCGGTCCGGTAGGTGGCTCGGCTGGTACGCTCCAAAAGACAGGCGACGGAACGCTTGTGCTCTCGGCGGCCACCAACACCCTCGGCAACACCCGGATCAATGGCGGCACCCTCGGCTTCGTCGGCCCGGGCAGCGAGCCGGCCAGCCAGACGACCACCGTGACAGGTGAGCTGTGGGTGGGCGGCGCTCCGGACCAGGGCGGCTCGCTCGAGGTGACCAACGCCACCCTCAATGTCAGCAGCTGGCTGGCGATGGGGCGTGGCACCGGTACGAGCGGGGCCGTCTCCACAGGCACGATTACCAATTCGACCGTGCGGGTGGCCAACTTCTCGATGGGGTTTGCGAACGACATCGCCGGCAATCTCGGCACGCAGTCGCTCGACATCATCGACTCGACCTTCGCCAATACCGGAGACACAAACATCGGCGAGAGCGACGGTTCCACGTCCACCGTCACGATCTCGGGCGGCTCAACGGTAACCTCCAGCAACCGGACGTTGATCGGCATGGCCAGCGCCGCCAACGGGACGCTGGTGGTCGAAGACAATGCCTCCTACAGCACGAGCGGCTGGCTCTCGATCGGCCAGAACGGCACTGGGAGCCTCATCGTGCGGGATAATGCGTCGTTCACGCTGCAGTCTGGCGATTTCAACGTGACCGACCTGACCGGTTCAGCGGGGTCGGTCGATATCTCCGGCACGTCGACGGTCGAGGCCAAGGGGCCGGTGTTCGTCGGCAAGGGCGTGGGCACCGTCGGGGCGGTGACGATCTCCGGCGGCACCTTCACCGGCGGCGGCACTGGAGAATTTCAGATCGCCCGAGACGGCGACGGCACCTGGACGCAATCGGGCGGTGTGACCAACGCGGCCGGTTGGCTGGCAGTGGGTCGCTACAACGGCTCCAATGGCAGCCTCACCGTCTCTGGCGGCACGTTCAACCAGACTTCCGCCGACCGGGCGCTCTTCGTTTCCGAGGAGGGTACGGGCGTACTCACCGTGTCGGGGACGGGCGTGGTGAACGTCGCTGCGGTGGAGCGGGGGCTGTCGCTCACGAACGCGGGCACCGGCACCGGCACCGTCAACCTCGACGGCGGCCGGATCACGACTCCGATCGTCCGCGACAACGGCGGCTTGAGCACCTTCAATTTCAACGGCGGCACCCTCCAGGCCGCGTCCAACTCCGCCACCAACTTCCTAACCGGTCTCGACGCGGCCAACGTGCTGGCGGGCGGAGCTGTGATCGACTCCAACGGCCGCGACATCACGATCGAGCAGTCGCTCCTTGACGGCGGCACGGGCGGCGGACTCTCGAAGATCGGCACGGGCACGCT
>JBJOHE010000497.1:0-2701 GCA_046047895.1 Planctomycetota bacterium
GGGATCACTCCCTGCCCGGCCGGCGGCTGGGCGGCAAGCGTTTCGAGGATCGCGATCGCATCGCCCGAACTCGTGCCAGGGAGCGTGGACCCGGAGAGTTCGGCGGAGGGATAGAGATTGAAGTGATTCACCACCGCCGGGCCGCTCGAATCCCGGACGGTGACGAGCGTGGCCAGCGGCACCATCGTGCCGGCGGCGTTTGGCACCTTGAGCCGGCCGATGTCCTCGGGCCGCATCCGATACGGCGCGTCGGCCTGGACCGTCACCTGCCAGTTGCGGCCGAAGGCGGTGAAGTCGTTGACGTAGGCACTGCCGAGATACCCCTGGAGCGCCTGGTTCACGGCGGCGACGGGCACCCCCTGGGCCTGGGCCTTGGCCCGGTCGACTTCAACGAACACCTGCGGAGCATTGGCCCGAAACGTGGTGGTGATCCCGGCCAGGCCCGGCTGCGCGGCCGCCGCCTCCGCCAGGGATTCAAGCGATTCCTGGAGCGCCGCCGGCCCGGCTGAACTGCGATCCTGGAGCTGGAGCTTGAAGCCGCCGGTGCTGCCCATGCCCTCCACCGGCGGCGCCGGAAAGGCCACCACCTGTGCCTCGGGAATGTCGGCGAAGGCCTGCCGCAGCCGGCGGGCGATCCGGCCGGCCCCCTGCTCGGGATCGACGGCCCGGGCGGCGAAGGGTTCGAGCAGGACGAACATTCCCCCGGCGTTCGGCAGGTTGGTGCTGGTGATCAGCGAGTAGCCGGCCACCGAGATCACATGGGCCACGCCGGGGGTGGCGAGCGCCTCCGCCGTGAGCCGTTCGACCACCGGGGTGGTCCGCTCGAGGCTCGCCCCGTCGGGCAGTTGGCAGTTGACGACGAGGTAGCCCTTGTCCTGCTCGGGGATGAAGCCCACCGGCACGCTTGTGAAGCCGTAGTAGGTTGCCGCCATCAGCCCGAGGTAGGCGGCAACGACCACGATCGTGGCCTGAAGCAGCAGCCCCACGACCCGGCCATAGACGCCGGTTGTGAGATCGAAGAACAGATTGAAGAGCCGAAAGAAGCCGGCCAGGAGTAGGTTGACCAGCGGGGCCGCCATCAGGCCCGTCAGGCTGCCGGCGGTGAACAGGGCAAGCCGCACGACCCACACCTTCCATTCGTTGGGCACGCCCGCGGCGGCAAGGCCCGTCCGCACGATCGCGAGATCTTCGAACAGCCAGATCGCGAGCAGGCCGGCGAGGAGCGCGATCCCCAGCCTTGGCAGGGCGTCGCGGCGACCGCCATGCGGGGCGGCCTCCGCATGACCGGTGAACAGCACCACACACAGCGCGGGGGCGAGGGTGAGCGAGACGAACGCGGAGATCGCGGTACTGGCCGCGATCGTGAGGGCGAACTGCCGGTAAAACTCGCCGCTGATCCCGGTGATGAAGGCGGTGGGAACGAACACGGCGGCCAGCACCAGCGCGATCGCCACCACCGGTCCGGACACCTCCCGCATCGCCTTCTTCGTAGCCTCTCGGGCCGGGAGGCCCTCCCGCAGCCACCGTTCGACGTTCTCGACCACCACGATCGCGTCGTCGACCACGATCCCGATCGCGAGCACCAGGCCGAAGAGTGAGAGATTATTGAGGGAGAAGCCCAACAGCCGCATCGCGGCGAAGCTGCCCACGAGCGACACCGGCACCGCCAGCATCGGTACGAGCGTGGCCCGCCACTGCTGGAGGAAGACGAGCACGACCACGAACACGAGCACGACCGCCTCGAACAGCGTCTTCGTGACCTCGTGGATCGATTCCTCCACGAACACCGTCGTGTCGTAGTGGATTCGATACTCGAGGCCCGCGGGGAACCGCCGGGCGAGCGACTCCATCTCGGCCCTGACCCGCCCGGCCGTGGCCAAGGCGTTGGAGCCGGGTAGTTGGAACACGGCGATCGTCACGCTCTCCCGGCCGTCGAGCCGGCTGGTCATGTCGGTGTTTTTCGCGCCCAGCTCAACCCTCGCCACATCGGCGAGCCGCACGATCCGGCCGGGTCGGCCGAATCTTCCAGGCTCCGACTTCACGATCACCTCGGCGAAGGCGGCTGCGTCGGGCAGCCGGCCGAGCGTGGTGATCGGCAGCTGGAAATCGACCTGGCCGGCCACCGGCTCCTGGCCGAGCTGACCGGCCGCGACCTGGGCGTTCTGCTCGCGGAGAGCGCGGACGATATCGGCGGCCGTGAGGCCGCGGCTGGCGAGGGCATCGGGATCGAGCCAGACCCGCAGCGCGTAGTCGCGGGCCCCGAGGAAGGCGACGTCGCCCACCCCGTCGATCCGGGCCAGGGCGTCCTTCACCTGAATCAGCGCGTAGTTGCTGAGATAGAGCAGGTCGTAGCGACCGTCGGGCGACACGAGGTTCACACACATCAGGATGCTGGGCGACTTCTTCTTGGTGGTCACCCCCTGCCGCTTCACCTCGTCGGGCAGCTTGGCCAGGGCCACCGCCACCCGGTTCTGGGTGAGCACCTGGGCCTGGTCGATGTCGGTGCCAAGCTTGAAGGTGACGTCGATCGCAGCCTGGCCGTCGTTGGTGCTCTTCGAGGAGAGATAGAGCATGTTCTCGACGCCGTTGATCTCCTGCTCGATCGGCAGGGTCACGGTGTCGGCCACCACCTCCGCGGTCGCCCCGGGATAGACCGTCTGCACGGCCACGGTCGGCGGCACGATCTCCGGGTATTGGGCGA
>JBJOHE010000498.1:0-3005 GCA_046047895.1 Planctomycetota bacterium
CAGCTGCGTAGGACACCATCCGGCCGTCCACGTTGAGTAGCTCGAAGTCGGGGGCAGCGGTGCCGAGCGGCAGCATCGTGCTGGGGGTGCGAACCATGAGTGGGCTCCTGGGGCGTCCAAAAGGAGCATAGATTCTACGGATTCGGCCACATCCGGCACAGCTTCAGCGACATCCGTCCTGACTGAGACAGCGAGGCTCTCCTGACTGAGACAGCGAGGCTCTCCTGACTGAGCCAGGGAGGCTCGGGGGTCGGCGAACGCTCGCGGAGCATGGGGGCGTATCCTCGCCCGCGACGCGACTTTCGCCGCCCCCGAGCCGGACGCCCCCATGCAACCGCGAGGCTCGGGGGTCGGCGAACGCTCGCGGAGCATCGGGGCGTATCCTCGCCCGCGACGCGACTTTCGCCGCCCCCGAGCCGGACGCCCCCATGCAAGCGCGAGGCTCGGGGGTCGGCGAACGCTCAGCCGCAGCGGTACACCCGCCGGGCATTGGCCGTGGTAGCCGCGGCCAAGACCGGGAGCGGCTCGCCCCGCGCCAGGGCAAGGCAGCTGGCCGTGTGGACCAGGTTCGCCGGTTCGTTCCGCTTGCCCCGCAGCGGCTCCGGCGAGAGAAAAGGACTGTCGGTTTCGACGAGCAGTCTGTCGAGCGGCACGGTCGCGGCCACCTCCCGCAGGCTGGCGGCCGACCGGAAGGTGGCCATGCCGGCGAAGCCGAGGTGACAGCCGAGGTCGACCGCCTCGGCCGCTTCGGCGGCGGTGCCCGTGAACGAATGGAGGATCGCCGCCAGCGGCCCCCGCCCGGCAGCCTCCCGCAGCATGTCGAGGCTGTCGCGGGTGCTGTCGCGGGTGTGGATTACCAGCGGCAGGCCGAGCCGCTGGGCCAGCCGGATATGGCGGTCGAAGAAGTCTCGCTGGGCGTCGGCGGGGGCGGTGGTGCGATACCAATCGAGCCCTGTCTCGCCGATGGCCGCCACCCGCCCGCTCTCCGCGATCGCGACGATCCGGTCCCACTCGTCCGCCTCGGTTTCGGCGACGTCGTTGGGGTGGATCCCGGCGGCCGCCACGATTCCCGATTCGCGGGCCGCGAGCACCGCCGCCGCCTCGCTGTCGATCGCCCGGGTGCCGATCACCGCCATGCCGGTCACCCCCGCCGCCCGAGCTCGCTCGAGCACGGCCGGCAGATCATCCCCGTAACGGAGCGGGTCGAGGTGACAGTGGCTGTCGAACAACACCATTGTCAGGTCGGAGCCGCCGTCGACTCGGTCGGCTTCCCGGCAAGGCCGGCCCGGAGTTTCGTGGTCAGTTGCTCGAGCACGTCGATCTCCTGGCGGTTGATTCGGAGCGTCTCCGCTGCGAGGCCGGAGGCCGAGGCGTCGTCGGGAGCGGCCACGATCGACTCGAGCTGAGCGAGCTGCGTCTTGAGCGACAGGATAACCCGCGGCAGCATTGACGCGAGATCGACGTCGTGCCAGCCGGTATACGAGAGCGGATAGGCCGTCTTGGGCACCGGCACCTCCCGCTCCTCGAGGACCACGGTCGCGCGGTCGAGGATCCCCCGATGGGCGGCCACCAGATCGGCCAGTGCCAGCCGCAGCTCCTCCGGACCGGGATAGCTCCAGAGGCCCGAGTCGGCCAGATACATGGCCGGCGCAGGCTGGAGGATGTCGAACAGACGGGCGAGAGGGTCGGCGGGAGAGGCTGGCATGGAAGACTCGACGATGATCCTGGGGACGAAGCCCGAGGGCTCAGGAGGCGAAGGTCCCCGCGAGGTTCGCGAAGTCGTAGAGACCACTCCAAAGGACGCCCAACACCACCACGGGAACGGCCACCGCCGCGATGTACCAGCCGGCCAGCGACACGGCCGACGGCGGCTCGACATACCGACCCTCCGCCGGAGGATCGAAGGTCATCACCTTCAGCACTCGCAGGTAATAGAAGAGGCTGATCGCCGTGTTGAGCCCGCCGATCACGAGCAGCGCGAGCATCAGCGGTCGTTCGCTCGTGGTCGAAATCGCCCGGGCCAGGGACGAGAAGACCAGAAACTTGCCGACGAAGCCAGCCAGCGGAGGCAGGCCGATCAGACTGACGAGCACCACGCCAGTTGCCACCACCATGCCCGGGCTGGTCCGCACCAGGCCGGCATAGGCGGCGATCTCCTCACTCCGCAGCCGGTTCCGCAGCACGGCCACGATCGCGAAGGCAGCGAGGTTCATGAACAGGTAGGTGCCGAGATAGAAGACAAGAGCCGCCACCGCCTGGCGGGCACCGGCAGGCTGGCCGCCTGCCAGGGCGATCGCCGCCGCCACGCCCATCATCAAATAGCCCGCGTGGGCGATGGTGGAGTAGGCCAGCATTCGCTTCATGTTGGTCTGGCCATAGGCGGCCAGGTTGCCGAGCGTGCAGGTGACCGCAGCCATGGCCCCCACGAGGACCACCATGAAATGCCGGACATTCGCCAGCCCGGCCGCGGCGGCGGCGTCGGCCACGCCCGCCGGCAGCGTACCCAAGCCGAAGGCCACCCGCAGAGTGAGGGCGACCGCTGCGGCCTTGCTGGCAACCGAGAGAAACGCCCCCACTTCGGCGGCCGATCCCTCGAACACGTCAGGGCACCAGAAATGGAAGGGAACGGCCGAGAGCTTGAAGGCGAGCCCCACGGCCAGCATCAGCCCGCCGAGGGCGAGCACCACCATCTGCCCGTTGCCTCCCGTGGCGACGGCCTCGCCGATCTCGACCGCCATGGTTGGCAGGTGGAAGCTTCCGGTCGCGCCGCCGAGCAGACTGATCCCGTAGAGCATGATGCCCGCGGCTCCCGCCCCGTACACCGCATACTTGAGCGCGGCCTCTGAACTCGCCTTTCGGCCCTTGAGAAACCCGGCCAAGGCATACGAGGGCACGCTCGCCATCTCGACGGCCATGAACACCATCAGCAGATGGTTGGCGGAGGCCATCAGGCACATGCCGAGCGTAGCTCCCAGCACGAGCACCGAGAAATCGGCCGCATCCTC
>JBJOHE010000499.1:0-8446 GCA_046047895.1 Planctomycetota bacterium
GGCGACAGAAAGGTTGTCCGGCTTCAGCCGCGACGCCCGATTGCCGTGGGCTCGGGCGCAAAGTAGCCAGAACCAGGCGCTGGATCAGACGGCGGCTTGCATCCTGCGGAATGGCTGAGTCAATGGTCCGCCGCTGATCAGCTTCCCCGTTCCGCCGGCCGAAAAACTGCTTGCGGCGGTCATCTGTACGGGCGTTCCGTCTGCTGCTAGAATCAATCTCTCCCCTTGCGACCTGAGGAGCTTCGATGACGTTTACTGCCGTCTTCATGCCGGTGCCCGAGGGCTATATCGGATTTGTCGAGGAAATCCCCGGCGCTAATAGCCAGGGCGAGACGCTCGACGAGGTTCGAGAGAATCTACGCGAGGCCGTCCAGCTGGTTCTCGAAGCAAATCGGGAATTGGCAGAACAAGCTCTGATCGGCCAGAAAGTCGAAAGAGAGCCTTTCGAACTGGCTTCGTGATGAAACGGCTCGATTTGATTCGTCATATCGAGGCCAGCGGCTGTTCCTTTCTTCGCGAGGGCGGCAGGCACACGGTCTACGTCAATCCGACTGCTAGGAAAGTATCCACGGTTCCGCGACACCGTGAGATCAACGACTTCATGGCGAAGAAAATCTGCCGTGAACTTGAGATTGACGAGCCCGGCAAAGCAAAGAAGCCCGAGCAGGGAGAACCAAGCGATGCAGCGGACTCGCGATAAAGTCGGAACTGATGGAAAGTCCAAGGGCGCGAGCCGCTGATCGCTGCCGTTACATCTGTTGTAGGATGAACCCATGATCGACATAGCCCAGACCCTTACCGAACTGACAGCACTGCCGATTCAGGATCGGCTGCGCGTGGTCGAGTCGCTGTGGGACAGCATCCCAGCAGACACGCCCGTCGAGGTTTCCCCCGAGCAGCGGGCGGAACTCCAGCGGCGGATCGCCGCTCATGAGCGGGCGCCCGAGCAGTTGCTCACATGGGATGAGGTCCTCGATCGCCTGCGTGATAGGCGATGAAGTTCGTGCTTCGGTATCGCCCCGAAGTCGTCGCGGATCTCGATGCTGCGCGTTGTTGGTATGAGGAGCGGTCCGCGGGGCTTGGCTCTGACTTCTTCGTCGAGTGCTCCGAGGCCCTTGCCAGGATTCAGCAAAATCCAGAGTGGGTCGGCGTCGATGCGTATGGAGTGAGATCCCTTCGCATCCACCGCTTCCCGTACGTCATCCACTACCGTATCGAGGGCGAGATGATCGTGGTCTTCGCAATCATGTTTGGGGGCCGCGATCCGTCGGCCTGGCAAGGGCGGATATAACCAGACGCTGGATCAGACGGCGGCCATCGTCCAGCGGCATACATGATCAACTGGGCCGCCGCTGATCAGCTCGGGCGTTCGCCAATAGTCCTGACCGCCAATGGTGGGCTCCCCGGAGTTTTCTGGCTCCGTGCCCAAGCGTTAAACTGGTTGTGTTTACTCCCCGCTCATCAAGGAGAATACCCGTGGCCGTCCGCATCGATTCATTAGGCATCGATCGCCTGAGCGTTCGCGATCGACTCGATCTTATTGAGCAGATCTGGGATAGCCTGCCGGAACAGGTCGAACCACAGGACATTCCTGATTGGCATGTGGCGGAACTCGCCGCGCGTCGCCGCCTTGCCGCCGAATCGCCTGGCGTCGGCAAGCCGTGGCGGGAAGTGCTGGAGCGACTCGAGGGTTGATCGTGAGTCTGCCGGTAATTCTGCGGCACGAGGCAGAGGTCGATATCCAGGGGGGCCGCGACCAACTTGAGGCCGTTCGTGTTGGCCTCGGAAATCAGGTTCTTGCCCGTGTTGGGGAAGTGCTCGCCCGCATCGAAAAGATGCCGGAGTTGCATGGCAAGGTATGGGAAGATGTGCGTGCCGCGAGGCTGAAGCAGTTCCGGTATATCGTCTATTTCATCGTGCTCGAAGATCGTATCGAGGTGCTGGCTGTCCTCCATGGCGCTCGGGACCCTTCGGCGTGGCAATCCCGGGCATAAAATCCGGGGGCGGGGCGAACCAAGCGATGCAGCGGACTCGCGATTAAATCGGGCGGCGTGGATAATCCGTTGGTCGCGAGCCGCTGATCAGCTTCGCCGTTAGCCCAGCCTGAGAGACTTTTCCCATGCCACAAGACCGGACGTCGCTGATTCTCGGGATTCTGCTCGTCGCAGTGGGCGGCGGCTGGCTGCTCAGCAGTCTCGGCTTTATCCCGACTGTCGACTGGGCTTGGTCCCTGGGGCTCGCTGTCGTTGGCCTCCTCGCGATTGTGCTTTCCGGCTTCGACAAAGTTTCATTCGTCATTGCGGGCTTTTTCGGCCTTGCGAGCGTGCTGTCCGTGCTGCGGCAGATGCGCGTAGTGAAAATGGAGGTCGAGATTCCCGTGCTCGTGCTTGCCTCAGGCGTGCTTTTGATAGCCGCAAGAAGCAAGGCGATTCCCCTGCCACGGTGGATCCTCAAGGGCTAATCGGGTAGGCGGGCGGATTGCTCCGCCCGCCCCCCACACCACGTAGCATGCGGGTCCGCACTACGCGGTTCGACGGAGCGGAGCACGCTTGACCCAGAGTGATTTCAGTGACACCAGTCCCTGATCTTGCAGCCAGGCGTTTGTCATCCCGACCCCGCTGGCAATGGTTTTGGCCATGTGCCACGGACCGTGACGACTCTTTGCGTGGCGGAAGGCCTGTCGGCGCGGGACGCCGAGCGCCAAGAGATTCTGAACCCGCGTGCGGACGAACCGCCAGCGTTTCCAGAAGCACATCCGCAGACGACGCCGAATCCACTGGTCGAGGTTCTCGAACAGTCTCATCTGCTTCGCCAGCGCGAAGTACCCCGCCCAGCCCTGCGGGTATCGACGGAGTTCCCCGAACCGCTGTGTCATCGCGATGCCTCGACTCCGGCCGGTCAGTTCACGAATTCGTCGCTTGCACTTCTGGACGTTCTTCTCCGACACGTGAATCATCCCCGTCACGCCTCGGAAGACGAAGCGGCGGCCTCGGCGGATCGTCCGTTGCACCTGCTTGGCCGCTCCATGGGCGGAGCGGTTCGGTCGAAAGCCGTGGCTCGAATCCGAGAAGCCCGGATCGAACACCGGCGTCAGAACTTGCTGGATGGCTTGTTGAATCAGACGGTCCAGCACGTTTGGGATGCCGAGCTGCCGCTGACCGCCATCCGGTTTGTGCCCCGCCCGCCGCGGCTTGAACCGTGGCGTTCCAGGCTTTCGGGCAAGCCCTACTCCCTGGGGTCGGGCAGATCTCCCCGGATAAGAACGTGATCTGTCGTCGCACAGGCTCGTGCTTTACCTGTGAGGCTGTCTGGGAACGGCTTCGTGGTGTGGTGCCCACTCGCCTCGCCTGACCGGCCTTGGAGCACGTTTCTGTTCGTAACCTCGCGACGCTGGTGTGGATGCGGCTGACGACGCTTGTTCTTGTCAGCTTGACGACGCACCCGCAGGCTTCCTTCCCACCCTGGGTCGCCCCAGAGCAGTTGCCCTCACCTCGTGCTTTGCCAATCGGAGTGGTCACTTGGTCTGGTGATCGCCTTTAGACTCCCAATCTCGCACAGGGGACTTGCACCCCATACAATCACGTCCCTGTCCGCTTGCTTCGGCTACGCTTCAGCAAGCAGAGAGGGGCGATCCCTTGGCAGATATACCCTGGTGATAGAGACTGGTTCCATTCATGGGGGCAGGTCATTTCAGGAATCGACCTCATCATGGGTCAATAGGCCCCGTAAGTGGAATCAATCGATGCAGCGGATTCGCGACTCAATCATTCGAAGTCGCTAGTCATGCGGTCGCGAGCCGCTGATAGCCGTCGTTCGGCGACGGGTACGCTTTGCCCGGGGGACTCCCATTCAAGTTTGCCTCGAGCAACGGGCTGGATCCCGGCGGTGGATCGCTGAAAATGAGCGGCAGCGAGCGCCGTTTCCCAAATAGGACGAGGTTCTCGTCACCTGAGTGATCGTCGTTGACGTTTATGCTTCGGTGTCGCCCCAAAGTTATCGAGAATCTCGATGCTGCGGGTGACAGGCATGAGGCTTGGTTTGCCGCAGTCCATGAGCCTGTCTCGGGTGACGCTTGTCGGAATGCCTCGTGATGGCCAATCACATCGTTCAGCCGGCATCGACATCAGAGCGTCTTGAGGTATTCAAGCACCGCCTGCTTCTGTTGCTCGTCGAGCAGGTCGGCGAAATCATGGCCGGCCGCGCTCTTGCCGGGCCGACGGGTGTCGAAAAACTGCCTCCGCTCCGCCGGCCGCAGCTTGCCCGCGGGCACCTCGGTGAACTCCTCCACCTCGAGGCCGACGCGGGCCACGTCGTAACCAGTGGCCGATCGCCGCCACACGGTCGGGCGCCGGGCTGGATGAAGCACGTGCCAGAGCGTTGGCACAGAGCCATTGTGGAAGTACGGAGCGGAGGCCCAGATGCCGTCGAGTGGAGGCGCGACATAGCCCCGGGGCTGCTCCCGGTCGCGAAGCCCTGCAGCCGCAGCATCCGCGCCGAAGTGGCCAAACCAGCTGTCATTGAGGGCCCGGCGGTCGGCGGCCGAAAGCGAGTCGAGCCGCACCCGATCCGTGCCGACGTCCTCGATCGGCACGAGCCGCTCTGGGTAGCTGTCATCGCCCTTATAGTTTCCATGGCACTCCGCGCAGTGATCTGTGAAAACGGCTGCTCCGGCCGCGGCCAGCGTATGGTCGACCGGACCAGTCCAATCCGGGGGCTCCAGACCCGCGATCCAGGCCTCGATCTCGCGAAACTCGTCCTCCCACTCGCGAAACCGGTCAGGGCCGTTCTCCTTGACGAGCAGAAACTGCATCAGCGGCCGATGCCCCTGGGCGGCAAAGCCGTCGATGTAGAGGCTCCGTCGTTTCCGATAGTGCCACCAGGGAGGTGCGTCCATGTCATGGTGCACGAGATCAAACCGAGGGGGCCGCTGGACGATGTTCAGCTCGGCATCGCGATGCCGCATCAGGGCCACGCCGAAGATCACGGCGTTGGTCGTGCCGTCGGTCGTTCCGAGCGGAAGCAGAAGGGAGCCAAGGTCCATGTGGCCGAACGCCTTCCGCTGGAGAACCTTGATCGCCCGCACCTCTTCGGTGAGCGTCTCGAGGGCGTAATTCGAATTGGGTAATCCGGGGATCATGCGGCCGCCCACCTGCCCCTGATGGCAAGCCAGACAGTTCATCGTCCAACGACCATCCTCATCGACCACATATTGAAGCGACCGGGCCGGATCCTTGGGATCAGGCAACAGCCCGTACCGCTCCATGGCCATCCGCCGGCGTTCGGAAACATCGGCCCGCTCCGCCCGCGACCGAAGCGGCTCTTCCCAGGTGGTCCACAGCGAGTCAAACACCTCCTGGTCAAAATCAGCCGGCAGGTAGCCGCGGTGCAGCAGAAGATCGAATCCTCGGCTGGAAAGGGCGAGCTCGCCGCCCGGGATGGACGGCGGTTGTCCACCCCGGGCACATCCAAACGCCAGGAGCACAGCCGCGGCCCATCCGGCCGCCTGCAGGAATCCCGAGCGAATTGTGCGAACTCCGGCTGCTGCGACGGTCGGCTTCATGGCATACTTGCCCCGCTGGCTTTTCAACGCCGCAGTATAGACCCCTTCCCACCTCCGGCTTCCGCCCCCCGCCGCATGCCCACCGCCAACCCCATCCTGCTGCCCGAACTCCGCACGATGCTCGCGAGCGGCGACACCGCCGGACTTCGCGAGGTTGCCGAGGAACTCCACCCGGCTACGGTGGCTGAGTTTTCCGAGGGGCTCGACGACGGCGAGATCTGGCAGCTCTTCTCCACGATCCCGGTCGAACGACAGGCGGAAATCTTTCCCTATTATCCGCTCTCGCGGCAGGTGGAACTCCTCAAGGCCGCCGACCGGCGGCAGCTCGGACCCCTGATCGAGTGGATGGCGGCCGACAACCGCGACGACCTGCTGCGGGAGCTCGAGCCCGAGTTTGTCGAGGAGATCCTGCCGCTGGTGGCCAAGGCCGAGCGGCACGACATCCGCCTGCTCCTCTCCTGCCCGGAGGATTCGGCCGGCGCGCTGATGACGACGGAATACGCCTCACTGCCCGCCGACATCACGGCCGGCGAGGCGATCGCCCGGCTCCGGTCGCAGGCGCCCGACAGCGAATCGATCTACTACATCTACGTGCTCGACGCCGAGCGGCATCTCGTCGGCTTCATCTCGCTCCGTGACCTGATCCTCGCCAAGCCCACCGCCCTGGTGGGCGACCTGATGCAGCGGGATGTGATCACCGTCCGGATCGATGAGCCGCAGGACAAGGTCGTCGAGCAGCTCGCCCGGTTCGACTTCATTGCGATTCCGGTCGTCGACGACAAGAATCGACTGGTTGGAATCGTCACCCATGACGACGTGCTCGACGCGGTCCGCCAGGAGGCCACCGACGAAGCCCAGATGAGCGCCGCCATCGCCCCCCTCGGTGAGGGCTACCTGGAAGCGGCGATCAGCTCGATGACCTGGAAGCGGGGGGTATGGCTGGCGATCCTGTTCGCCACCGCGACGGTCACGGCGATGGTGCTCTCCAACTGGGAGCCCGCCGAGTCGCAGCTTTGGATGGTGGCCTTCATTCCTCTCGTGGTCGCCAGCGGCGGCAACTCGGGCAACCAGTCGGCCACGCTCGTGATCACGGCGCTCTCGACGGGCGACTGCCGGCTCTCCGACTGGAAGCGGATCCTGCGGCGAGAGTTCGTGCTCGGCCTCGTACTCGGGGGCATCCTGGCGATCCCCGGGTATCTACTGGCGCTGGCTTACGCGCCAACACCGCTCCAGGCCCTGGTGATTCCAGCCACGATCCTGTGCGTGGTGCTGGTCGGCTCGCTCGTGGGCTCGGTGCTCCCGCTGCTCTTCCGCTCAATCGGCCTCGACCCCGCCCTGATGAGCAATCCCTTTGTGTCGGCGATCGTCGACGTGGTGGGGATTCTCGTCTACATGGGCCTGGCGATGGCGGTGTTCGGCTAAGGCCCTCCGCTGCCCGGCTTCCGGCGAATCCTTCAGGCCTGAGCGGGTCACCGGCCTGCCGGGGAGGCGAACTCGGGAGGCAGGGCGTCGCCCCGCTTCGCGGCGGCTGCTCGCGTGGTGATCCGGAGCGATTCGGTGTCGCCCGCCTTGGTCACGACGTACACGAGCTTGCCATCGGGATTGGCCTTGGCGAGGATCGCCAGCAGCACGTCCCGAGCCGGCTTGTCTCGCTCGTCGAGTCCGAAGGATTGGTTTTTCGTGATGCCCTCGAGCTGGAGGTCGGGGCCGACGATCTCCATCGGGATGCCGGCCTGCTCCGCGAGCAGCTGCACCGCCATCTCGAGCGTATCGCGGGGAAACACGAGCGTGATCCGGCGATCGAGCGCCTCGGCCGCGGTGCGCGGGGCGGCCGGTTTGAGGCCGCCGTCGGCCGCCGCCTGCGGACGGGCTCCGCTCCCCTGGGCGAGGGCCAATTCTGCGGCGACCGCGAGATTGTGGGCGGCATGCCGCGGCAAATAGGCGTTGATCACAAGGCCTTCGCCCTCCGGGGCCCAGCGGGCCTGGGCCACGAGCAGCCGAAGCATCGCCGGAAGCCGAAGCACGAGGATCTTGCCGTAAGGATCGAGGTCAGTCGCCGCGATCGCGGCCTCCACCGCGGCCGGCAGAGCTGCGAGCCGATCAAACACCGCCGGCGCCACCTTCCGTGGTGGCTGGGCGAAGGGCGTGACCGCGTCGAATTCGAGATAACAGTTGTCACCGATCTGGAGCGAGAGGGCGGCGGCGACAAGCGAATCACCGAAGAAGGCTCGCAGCGGTTCGAGCAGCCCGGCCAGCGGCCCGGCCAGGGCCGGACGGCCCCGGTTCACAAGGAAGTGAGGCGTGCCGAACAGCGTGAGATGGCGATCGGCATCGAGCATGTCGACGAGCACCGCCAGGTCGCGGGGCAGATCGACGGCCACTTCATCGACCGGCAGACTCCTCGCTTCAATGGCAGCCGCGATCGTGTCTTCGATCAAGGATGAACCAAGGCGGGCCGGCCCCGACGACGCGGCCTGGGGCGGATCAGTCACTACCACCAAGACCTGCTCACCCTCCCGCTCGGGCGTCCAGAACGCGACTCCCTGCCCCCGATGATACGTCTGGCCTTCGAATGCCACGCTCTTTGTCGGCCCCCAGGCGGCCTTGCGGCTTACCTCGTCGCTCGGCACCCGCCGGCCCGCAACCAGCCTGACAGCCACGCCCCCGATCAACTCGTCGGGCCCGCCCCCCTGCCAGCCGGCCTGCACGCTCTCGATGTCGCGGGATTCGCAGCCACACCAGCCGGCGAGTCGCTCTAAGGCGGCCTCTGCGTTCGGGCCGAGGGAGCGGAGGAAGCGTTGCCCCTCATCCATCGCCAGAAGTTCCGCCGGCCGAGCCAGCAGCACGAGTTGCGATCCAGGCGGAAGATACTCGAGCCGCGGCCGC
>JBJOHE010000500.1:0-2840 GCA_046047895.1 Planctomycetota bacterium
GATGATTCCCCGAGTCGCAGACGATCAGTCGCCGCTCGTCGAGCCAGACGCCACGAGGGCCGTAGAGCTGCGCGGCCGTCGGCTGAGCGGCCGGCAGGGCGAGCCCGCCCGGCGCCGGCGCTCCGAGCCAGCGGCAGGGCCGCCAGCCGCCTGCCAGATCGGATGCCGCCGCCGGCGTGGAACCGACGTCGTTGATCGCTGCCACATGCCTCACGGCCGCACCCAGACGACCCCGTCTTGGTCGCGGAGTGGAACCGGATCGAGCCGGCAGGCCGGCGACGAGAAGCAACCGCCGGTTTCGGTATCAAAGCTGTAGCCGTGCCAGGGGCAGGTGAGGGTGCCGGCCTCGAGATCGCAGGCTGCTCGGTCGAGCGGCAGGCCCACATGCCCGCAGGCATTGCGGAACGCCCGCAGTCCCTGCTTCGATCGCACAAGGATCAGCTTGGCTTCGCCGACCTCGAAGGCCAGCGGCCTGTCGGCCGGCACGTCTTCCCCCCGCGGCCCGGCGACCCATCCTGCGGCGTCGGGTGAGGCGTCGTCACCGGCCGACAATGCGGCCGGCATGGCGATCTGGAACACGGCGGGCTCGCCGGCCGCGGCGGGCTCCGTCGGCACCACCTCCACGCCCTCGATCTCCGGCACATGTTCGCGGAGCGATTCCTCCACCGTGTCGCGAAGCGTGGCTGCCGACATCGAGCAGCCCTGGCAGCTGCCGGATAGCTGCACGAACGCCCTGCCGTCGCGGACCTCCACGAGCGTGACGTCGCCGCCGTGCGACTGCATGTAGGGCCGCACCATCTCGATCACGCGGGCCACCCGGGTCGTGAGATCGGCCCGCACGATGCCGTGCATCGAGAACAGCGCATGCACATGCGGCTCGTCCACGAGTTCGAAGAGCAGTTCTTTGCCCCGAGGGTCAGCCTTGAGCCGCTTCACGATCGTCGTGAGGCCCCCTTTGTGGAAGGCCTCGATCGCCGCTTTGAGGGCGAGAGCCTTGGCCCGCTGGGCGGGCTCGAGGGCCATGATCTCCGCCACCGCCCGATCGACCGCTTCCGCGAGATGCGACAGCTCCTCCGGGGAGTTCGGCGGGTCAGTGGGCTGATGATCGGCCTGGCTCATGCGGAATTCCCTCACACAGATTGGTATCCGGAGTGCTGTTCCAGAAGTTCCTCGGTCTTGCCGGCGAGCAGCCCGGTGAAGAGCCGCTTGGCGGTGGCCACGAGCAGTTCCTCGACCGTGGCGGCGGGCGGGATATCGCCAGGGGACCGGCGGGCGAGCGATTGGAGCACGAAGCAGGCTCCAGCGGCGTTGTCGAGCAGGAAATCGCTGAAGATCGCGCCGACAAAGGGATCGATCTCGGCCGCGGTGTCGGCCCGCAGGCGGGCGAGGGCTGCGTCGGGCCCGCGGTGTCGCTCCTCCAGCCGGGCAACCAGCCGTTCCGCGGCGGTCTGGAGGAGGAAATCGAACTGCTGTCGCTCGTGAAGGTTCATGATTTCAAGGGTATCACCGAGGATGGCCCGCATGCATAACCCAGCAGGCCCGTTTCCCATGCCATGGCCCCGTGGGGGCAGGCTTGCAGCCTGCCCGAAATCGGGCCGCACCCAAGACGCGGCGCACTCCCGAAGCAATCCGGCTTCCGCAGGCTGCAAGCCTGCGGCCACTGGACTTCTCTGACACTGGACTTCAACGAGGAACTCGTCATCGCTCAGAGCCGGCGGGGTTTCGGAGATCGTCTTGGCGGGCTTCGATTTCACCGAGCAGGTCGCGGGCGGCGGCGGCTTCGTCGTCGTGACCGTACCAGGAGAGGAGCTTCATCGCTTCGGCGAGCTTCTCGATCGCCGGTTTGAAGATGCCGAGATGGGCCAGGGCATTGGCCTGATTGAGGAGGACGCGTCCGTGGGCCACCGGTTCTCGGGCCTTGGTGCGGACCTGGAGCACCTCCTCGTAGGCCTCGACCGCCTGGGCCAGGTTCTCGGCCGGATGAGAGGAGGGGAGATACTGCAGGGCGTTGGCCAGGTTCATCTGAACGCTTGCCCAACCCTCCGGATCCCGGTCGCGGTCGCTCACGCGGAGCGCCTCGCGGAACGACTGCACGGCGATCCCGGTGCGGAGTTGATCGCTCGCCTCGCGGGTCGGTGTGGCCAGGTAGGCGAGACCAAGGTTGTTCTGAAGCTGGCCGTAGGCCGCGGGCGAGGCCTCTTCGGTGAGGCCGGCGGCGATCGCCTGCTGGTAACAGGTGATCGCCTCGAGAAGCCGCCGGCGGTCGCCCTGGCCGCCGGCTCGCTGGAGCACGACTCCCAGCTTCATCCAGATCTCGGCTCGCAGGAGGGGCAATCGGGCGTCGGCAGTGAGGTCGAGGGCCCGGCGGAGCAGGGCCACGGGATCGGCACTTGCCCGCGTTTCTTCGGCCGACTCCGCCAGCGCGGCTACGGTGTCAGAGAACTGAACGAGCGCCAGGGCTTCGAGGAGCGGGCTCGCGCCGGCGGCGGCTGCGACGGCGGCTTCGAGGGCTTCGGCCGCCTCCGGCAGCCGATCCCGCTCGATTCGGGCCGCCGCGACGGTGAGCAGCACCACGGCCCGGAGTTCGCCGTCGAGGCCCGGCGCGTCGCTTGCGTCGTCGACGAGGCCGTGGGCAAAGGCAGCTGCTCGGGCGAGCGGCACGAGCACCGGGTCGGCCGCCGCCTCGATCGCGGCGAGCCGCTCGGCAGTGGGCTCGAGCACGAACCGGTTAAACTCGGCCACGGGGCGGGCCGCAGGCAGCATGCTGATTGCGGCCCGGGCGTCGCCGCGGGCGGCGGCGGCGAGGAACAGCCATTCGTAGGGCAATCCGCAGTCGACGT
>JBJOHE010000501.1:0-8389 GCA_046047895.1 Planctomycetota bacterium
GTTCGTTTCGTAGGGGGTGCCGACGAACAGCTTGTTGTCGACGGAGCCGTCCGAGTCAGCATGCGCGTAATAGCTAATCGAATTGAAGTTGTAGACCGAAATGGGGGTCCCGGCCACGCCATTGACCGTAGGCGTAATCGTCGCAACCACGGACCCAAGGTTCGCCGCCGTAACATCGTCGAAGTCGATCCGGAGGACGTGAGAAGAGTCACTCGCGTCAGAGGAGACAACGATGGGAGCACCGAACTGATCGCCGCCAACCGGCAGCGCCGTAAACGCCAGCATCGCCCGCTTCTCGAGCGACTCCATCGCCGGCCGGGCCTGCCGATCCCGTCGGCTTTGCCGCCGCGACCGCTGCCGGTTCTTGAGCTTGTTGCGCCGGGAGAAGAGATCCGAGATTTCGAATGAACCAGACATTCAAAGAACTCCAGACGATGCCAGACCAGGGATGAAACGACAGTAAGACGGACTTCCGACGGCGGGTTTGGCCCCTCGCGACTTGAACGAAGCGGGGGCCCGCGAGTCGCGGAGTCCCTGCCCCATCTGTATGTCGGCCGTTTGGGCCCCTACCATTGGGTCAACCGTACCCCTGCTCTACGGCCCCCGCAAGAAATGGGTCGATCGGGGTAAAAAAAATTGGTTCGGGGGGTTGGCGGCAACCGGGGGACCTCGCCAAAGGGGGCGGTTCCCGCAGGCACGAGTCGCGCCGGCTGAATTCTTTCGGGCCGGTTAGCAGCCGCTTGACGCAAGCCCGGAGCATCCCAGCGACGATCGAGCTCCGTCAGGGCGGTCGACTGGCGGGATCAGGTCACGCCCACATGGTCGCCGACGAAGATGGACCCGCCCGCTACGCATGGACGCGTGTTCACAGCCGCTCGATAGACGTGATTCCAGGCAGCCGCATCGACGTCGGCCCTAAGCACGCGGAGCCGGCGGGCCTCGAAGGCGTCGCGGAAGTGCTCTGTCACCGCTCCAGTCCGGCTGTCGCGACTCGGAACGACGCACCGCCGGCAGACGTTCGTGGCCCGGAAGCCCACGCTGCCAATCAAGAACTCGCGAGGCTCCGGCGGCGGCAGGGCGGCATAGGGATCGGCCGGGAGATCGGCGGCCAAGTCGGCGAGCGGCAGGGCAAGCTCCGGCCGGGCGGGAATCGCGAGCGTGTCTTCCCAAAAGGCGTCGCAGCCGCCGAGTTCGAAATTTGCGCGAAACCGCCGCCGGCATTCCTCGAGCGAAAAGCCAAACCAGCGGGCGATCTCCACGAGCGTGGCCGTGGAGATCAGCGTCGGCCCGGCCGCCTCGCGGTCGTCGGGAAAGCCCCCGTCGGCCCGCTCCAGCAAGCGCACATCAAACCCCACCGCCTCGGCGAGCCAGCCGCAGGGCCCTGCCGTGCCGGCGACGAGCGGAAACGTTTCCGGCCGCAGCACGGCGAGCCGCTCGATTCCGGGCACGGCCCGGGCTGCGAGGGCGGCCGGATCGACCGCGAGCGAAATCGTATTCTCCGCTGGCGGCTCCTCCCACCGATCTGCTCTGACAACCCCGGGAATCTCAAACTCCGCCCGAATCGCATGCAGGATCGCCAGCCGCTTGGCATGCACCACGCAGCCTTCGAGATCGACGAACTGCCAGCGTCGGTCGTGGGCAAGCCCCCCGCCGGCGAGCACCTCGGCCCGCTCAAGCTCGAGTCCGTCGAGGCTCTTCACGGGAAAAACCGTGATCCGGTCGAGCGTGGGCATGACAGGCGGATCCCGGTGGCTCACGGCGAGAGCCATCGCCTACAAACGCCGGTCCACATCCGTCGGGGCCGTGTCGGGCACCGCTGCCAGATACCGTTCAAAATTCTCCCGCCGGCCCGCAGCCGCTTCCCCGCGGAGAAACGCGACGGTCTGCATGGCAGCGAGCTTCTCGCCCGCCGCCGACGCCAGAAACTGGGAAAGTGTGTACCCCTCTTGGGACGCAAGCGCCTCGATGCTTCGCCGGAGTGAGTCGGGAAGTTCCACCGTCACACTGCTCATGGCTCTTCGCTCACGTGCTTCAAAAAGGCAGCCGGAGACATCACGGCGAGGCCGAATCGGTCGCAGCCGCGAAAGTCTCGAAGATTGTGCGTCACGATGACCTGGCATCCCGCCGCGACCGCCAATTCCAAGATCATGTCGTCATCGGGATCTGGCAGCAGCGGCCGCCAGAGAAAGTATATCGGCTGGATGACCGATAGGCTCGCCAGATACCGAAGAAACCCGGCGGCGGCTTCAGCTGAAATACCGGGCGGACGGTTCTCTGGTCGGGCCAAGGCATCCTGCCATTCGGCGTACAACGCCACGGAGAGTGCCGCTTCAAAGGCACGGGAATCGAGGAGCCTCAGCAGTTCGAAACTCGCACCTCGCCGCGACCGGGAGGCCGCCACGATGACGCTGGTATCGAGAACCGCTCGGATCATCTCGGGCATTCCCCAGGCCAGAGGCCGCCCCGGCCTACATCCGAAAATTGAAGGTCTGCCAGAGAAGCCGGAGGAGCCAGGAGCCCACGGTGCGGCTCCCCACCTTGATCCGGGCGGTGCCCCGCATCCCGGGCGTGAAGGTGCCGGCGGGGTCATCGAGGGTGGTCAGGGCCTCATAGCTCGTCGAGATCGGGGTCTCCCGCCCGCTCTCGTCGGTCTTGGTCGGCACCTGGCCCCCCGCCTTCACGCTCAGCCGCTCCGAGCCCGCCTCGATGTGGGTCTCGGCGATCTGCTCGACCTGGCCGCGGAAGGTCTGGTATGGAAACGCGTCGAGCTTGAGATCGACCGGCTGGCCCCGTTTGACAAACTCCACCTCCGATTGGTCGATCACCATCACCACCTCGAAGAGCTGGCGATCGCCGACCATGCAGAACACCGTGCCGGGCGTCATCGTCGCCCCCAGGTTCTTCTCGTCGAGCGAGTGGCCCGTCCAGCCCGGCAGCCGACCGCCCGGATCGGGCCGCTCGGGCACCGCCGGAGCAGGCAGGACAACCCCTGCCCGAGGCGCTACGAGCACGAGCTCCTCCCGGTCCTTCCGCGTGCGGCCGAGCTGCTCCCGCAGGCTCTTGAGCGTCTCCTCCACCGTGCCGATCTCGAGCGCCGCAGCCGGGTCGTTGAACCGCTCCCGCTGCAGGCTCGCAAGCCGGCTCTCCGACTGCTGCATCCGGCCCTCGAGCTCCGCGATCTCGAGGTCGAGTTCGAGGCTCGAAAGCACCGCCAGCTTCTGCCCGCGGCTCACCTCCTCGTCGGGCTTGACCAGGATCTCCTCGAGCCTCCCGGCCACCGAGACATAGACCGTCTCCTCGCCCCGCGGCCGGAGTTCCGCCGGGCACCAGACCCGCTGCGGCAGCGGGATCAGGGCGATCGCCGCCGCCAGGAGCCCCGCCACCGCGATCGTCGCCGCCAGGTTGACCGCCTTCACTTCGTCTCGCCTCCCGGGCACGCTAAGAAACTTGATCATCCCCTGCATCGGCCGGATCACCAAGCCCCAGAGGGCGGCTCCCGCCAGCACCTGGCCGAGTACTTCGAGCCGATACGGCTTGAAGACGTTCCAGACGAACAGAAAGATCGACAGGCTCACGAACCAGCCGTAGAGGCTCGAGGCCACGGCGTAGAGGGCGAACCAGCCCAGCTTTCGCTGCGGCAGGAAGGGATCCTCCGGCTGCTTGATCCCGAGGCACCAATGGCTCGCGATCCGTCCGAGGATCGAGTTGGCCTTCTGCCGGAGGTTCGGGATCTCGAGGACGTCGGAGAGGATGTAGTAGCCGTCGTACCGCAGGAGCGGATTGGCGTTGAACAGGATCGTCGACACGCTCGACACGAACATCACGTCGAGGCAGAGCTGGTTGAAGACGCCGGGGTGGGAGTTCCACCAGAGGTAGGTGGCGACGGCCGCCATCACCACCTCCACATACATCCCGGCCGCCCCGATCGCCGCCCGCTTCCACTTGTTCGGCAGCATCCAGCTGTCGGAGACGTCGCAGTAGAGGCAGGGGGTGAAGACGAGCAGCATCACGCCCATCTCGTGGCATTCGCCGCCGTAATACTTGCAGGAGAGACCGTGGCCGAATTCGTGGATCACCTTCGTCACGCCCAGCGCGATCGCCAGATAGAGCCAGTTGCCGGCGGCGAAGAACTGGTTGAACTCCGGCAGCTTCGAGCGGAAGGTCTCGAAATTCACGAGCACGAGCAGCAGGGCGCTCGCGGCAAATGCCAGCCCCGCCAGGATCGCCGCCGGCGAAAAGATCCAGCCCAGCCAGGGATTCATCTTCTCGAGCAGCCAATCGGGATCGATCCCGCGAAAACGCAGGGCCATCACGTTCGACAGCCAGGCCATCCACTCCTTCCACTTCCGCTGCCGGCGGCGCTCGAAGAGCTGTGGCCCCTGGCCCGGCCGGTCGCCGATCACGAGCCCCGATCGATGGAGTGTGGCCACGAACCGGGCGAGTTCGTCCACGGTGATCCGCCGCGGTGGAAACCGGGCCTCGAAGTCGTCCTTGAGCCGCTCGAGGCTCGCCTCACCGTCGAGCATCTCCAGGAGGGCGTATTCCTCAGGCCGAAACCGGAAGTAGTGGAGCGAGATCGGATCCTTGACCACGAACCAGGCCTGGCCCTGGTAGACCTGGCGGGTGACGTCGAGGTCGCCCCGCTTCCGCAGGCCGATCGACCGCGTCGTGCTGGAGCGGAATGCCTCGGCGGTGGCCACGGCCGCGGGCCTCTTACTTCTTGGGAGCCGGCGGCAGGGCCGGCTGACCGGAGTGGATCGTCATCGTCACAAACTGGCCGGCCCGCAGCAGCCATTCGCCGTCGACCTGGCGATTATCCACCTCGGCAACCACCCGGTAGTTGCCGCTCTCCATCCGCGGCTTGACGTTGAAGATCCGGCCGGTGAACGACTCGCGGCGGTCGCCCGCCAGCCGGGCCTCGACGGTCACCGGCCGGTCGCGGACATCCACGGGATTGAATCGGGCGGCGTCGATGTAGCCCTCGACGTAGAGCCGGTCGGTGCGGATCACGGTCGCCAGCGGGTCACCGGGCTGGAGCCACTCGCCGATGTGGGGAAACACCTCCTCGACCTCGCCGTCGATCGGCGAGCGGATCTCCCGCCGCTCGATCGCGTTGGCGGCCGCCTCCACTTCCACCCCCTTGCTCGTGGCCGCCAGGGCCGAGAGCTGCCGCTCGAGGGCGGCCTGTTCGATCTGGAGACCCGTCTTCTCCCATTCGAGCTTGAGCCGCTCCCGCTCCACCTCCGTGACGGCGCCTCCAACCCGCTCGTGCGACTGCTCGGCCTTGCGGTAGGCCATCTCGGCCACGCCTTGAGCCTTCTGGGAATAGCGGACATCGACGTCGCTCTCCGCCTTGGCGATCGCCTGGTCGTGCTCGGCCTGGGCCCGCCGCTTCTCCATCTGCGGCTGGTCGTCGTCGATTCGGGCGAGCACTTCCCCCTTTGAGACGACCGCGCCCTGCCGCACGGCAAGCTCGACGATCACGCCCGGCTCCCGGGCCGGCACCTTCACCTCGTCGATCAGCGACACGAGGCAGCCTTCGACCGTCGGTTCGGCCTTGGCCGGCGGCTGCGCGGCCGCAGCCCCTGCCCAAACACCGGCCGCCACGAGCACGAGGCCGGCGGCCAATCCCGAAACCCGATGCACGCTCGCCATCGTCGCGGTCCTCCTACCAAAGCCGAAACAGGATCTGCGTCTGGATGAACGAGAGCACGTCGTGGAACCAGACGTAGCCCAGCGAGTGCTTGCCGCAGAACACGCGGGCCGTGACGCTTGCCCCCGCGCCCAGCTCCTCTTTCTCATGCCGCTCCGGGTCGATCATCACCCGCACGAGCACGGTGTTGCCCTCCTCGCCCCGAACCTCCGCCTGCTCGTGTATTTCCCGCACGAGCCCTTCGTGGCGAGTGCCGGGATCGGTGGCCAGGATGTAGTCGACCCGCAGGTCGCGGCCCGCCTCCTTGGCCGCAACCGCCGCCCGGTTCACATGGCCCAGCCGATCGTCGGGCATGTGCACCTCCAGTTCCCAGGGGCCGGTCTTGTCGGCCACACTCATCAGCACCTGCCCCTTCTCCACCGGCCGCAGGAGCAGCCGATCGCGGACCTGCCAGGTGACGATCACACCGTCGAGCGGGCTCCGCACCTCGAGATCCTTCCGCCGCGCCTCCCAGAGCCGCTGCTGCTCGGCCAGGCTCTCGATCTCCCGCTCAAGCTGGGCGGCCCGGCCGGCGAGCCGCACCTTCTCGTCGGCGGAGATCTTTTGATCTTCGAGCAGCGACCGCCGCGTGGCCCGCAACTGCTCTTCGCTCGAGGCCTTGCGGCCGAGCACGTCAGCCAGGGCGACGTCGACCTCGGTGTTTCGCAGCCGGGCAAGGAGCTGGCCCGCCTTCACTTCGGCCCCATGCTCGATTCCCGGCTCGATCGCCTCGACCACGCCGTCGATCCCGGCGAACACATCGCGGCGATGCACCGGCTCGAGCGTGCCCTTCCCCTCGAGCCGCAGTTCCGCCGGCACCAGCCAGAGCGCGAGCAGGGCCGCCAAAATCCCGAGGGCCGCAAGCAGCGTGCGGGGCAGATTGCGGGCCGTGGTGAGCGTGCGGGACTTGCCGGCCAGGTTGAGGAGCGGATAGAGCGGCAGGCCGGTGTGGTCGAGCGAGTTGGCGAGGGCCACCTTGCCGTGGTCGGCCACCAGATTCACCCGCGCCTTTTGGGCGGGATCGACGACCGACGCGGTGAACCATTCCACCACGAGGGCGCCGATCGGGTCGGGGGCCACAGGGGGCGCGGCCTCCGCCTTGGCGACAGCCACGGCATCGACGCCGCCGGGCTTCACCACGGGCGTGGGCCTCGGCTTCTCCAGCGGAATGATCGCCAGCGACGTGGCATGGGATTCATCGATGTAGTTTTCGAGCTCCTCCTCGATCTGCGGCGGCAGTTCCCGCGTCGGATCGGGATGCCAGAGGGGCTCGCCTGCCCGGGCCACTACCCGCACGAGCGCCTCGACCGCCTGCACGGCCGAAGCCCGCCGCTCGACGCTCTCCTGGCCGCTGACCGCGTCGAGCCGGAGCTTGCCCCGGTGCCGCACGAGCACCCCCACCCGGTCGCAGCCAATGATCCGTCGCCCCTCGTTGGCCAGCACAAACGCGGTGGCCACGGGGTCGAGCGACTCGTGGACCGCCCGGGCAAACCGCTCCACCTGGGCGAGCGCCGACTGCTGGGCATCGAGGGCCACCACCTGCCGCCGGCCGAGATAGTCGGCCGCCACGGCCGCCACCTGCTCGACGAAAATCAGGTAGCCCCGCTCGACCTGCTGGTCCTGCGGCTGCTGAAACACCTCGATCAGGCCCGACCGGGCACCCTCGCGGTCGATCGGCACGGAGATCACCGACAAGGCCGTGCCGTTGGTGGCGGCCGGCTGACCGTTGGCCGCCTTCACGCCGGCGCCCGGCGGCACGACCATCCCGGAGGGGCTGCCGAGCAGCGTCTGCACGAGCTTGAGATGGCCCTGTTCGACCTCGGGCGAAGATCCGATCCCGGTGGCTTCGAGACCCACATGGCAGATCGGCTCCACCCGGCCACCTTCGCCGACGATCCAGACGAGGCCGGCCACCGCCTCCATCGCCTGGATGATCCGCTCGAGCATCGCCGCGTAGAAGGCCTTTTCGCCCATGTCGCTGCGGGCAAGGCCAGCGATCTCATCGACGAGCGCCCGGATCTGCTCCCGGGCCCGATACACCTCGTGGGATTCGTCGATGCTCATGAGAAACGCCCCGCGGCCGAGCAGTCAGGGTCGGGCCGGCTCATTCGAACCGGCCCGACCCCGATTGAACCGGTCAGGCTCAGGCCTTGGCCTGCTGCTGATGCACCACCCGCTTCTGAACGTCGGTCTCGAGCGTGCCGAAGGCCTGCTCGTGGCGGGCGACGGCATGGCCGAGGGCGTAGGCGAGCCGCTTGGCAGTGAAGAAGTTGACGATGATCCGCTGGTTGAGCTGGATCGTCTCGGGCGAGGTGCCGCCGACCTGCTTGTTGAGGCCGAAATCGACGATCAGCTCCTCGGGCGTGCCGGTGACGCGGCAGAAGTTCGCGTAGGTGGCGACGATGTGCGACTCATCGACGGGCACATGGACGGGCTCGGGGCGTGCGGTCTGGGATTCTTCGGCCATGAAAAACTCCGTTAGGAAACGCGTGCGATCTATTCCGGACGGGAAACCGAGTTTCCGCGAAGGCGGCTCGGCTGCCGGAGACGCGGAGTTTATCACCCCGCCGTGGCAGGGACTACCGCCCGGTTGCCGGAGCGGCTTCATGAGCTTCCGATGAGGACCCTCGAGCGAGCCCGCCGTGCCGCTCGAGCCACCGCGGCGACACGAATCGCCGCAACAGCGCGCGGCAGCAG
>JBJOHE010000502.1:0-9078 GCA_046047895.1 Planctomycetota bacterium
CTCGGGTTTCTCGGCAGACTCGGCGAGCACCTCCCGAATCAGTTCGGTCAGTAGTTTGGCCCGATCCGGATCGGTGAGCGAGTAGCCGCCACGGAGGTTGCCCTGGCGGTCGAAGACGACCCCCTTCTCCGCATGCACGCCGAGTTCGACCGGCAGTTTGAATCGCTGCGTGCCCACCCGAGTGATCTCCGCCAGATCGCCGGTGAGAAACTTCCAGCGGGCTTTGTCGGCGTCAAACCGATCGGCGTACCGTTGCAGCACCTCGGGCGTGTCGTTGGCGGGATCGCAGGTGAGGCTCACCACCATGAAGTCGGGGCTGTCGATCTCCCGAAGGATCTGGGCGATCGCCTGGTTCTCACGGAAGCAGGGGCCCGGACAATTGGCGAAGAAGATCGCGCCCAGCCAGACCTTCCCGGCGAGCGCCTCTGACGAGAAGGGCTTGCCCTCCTGGTCGGTGAGGGTGAACGGGGCCAGCGGGTCGATCGCCGAGGCCGTTTCCGGATCGGGCTCGGGCTTGCCCACCACCACCGTCGGCCTGCTCGAACACCCCGCCATCGTCAGGGCCAGTACGCAGGCGGCGGGATGAACCAGACGACGCGAGAATCTGTTGGCAGATGGCATCGGCGATCGGCTCGACTCGGGGACGCGTGGCAGAGGCATCAGTGGGCAGCCGACTCGGCATGCCCCCCCTCCCCCGCCCGTTCGAGCAGGAGCACATCGGAGGGCCGGGCCATGTGGAGGGCCCGCTCCTGCGACACCATCCGGTTCCGCATGCCGATGTCGGGAATCAGCATGATCACGAGAAACATCGCCATCATCGCCGCGGGGATCGTGAGCACGTACTTCCAGTTGGCCTCCCACCAGACGTGCATGAAGAACAGCACGACCAGCATCGCCTTGGTGCAGGAGACGGCCAGCATGAAGGCCCAGCCGACCTGGGGCTGATCCCGCCAGGGCCAGGCGGCGGAGTAGGTGAAGAACGACATCGTGGTGAGCACACAGAGTGCGAGAAACACCGCGATGTACTTGCCGAGCCCGCCGTGGGCATGGTCGTGGCCGGCGGCGTGATCGTGCGAGGCGGCGTGGTCAGACATGGTGGAGCCCTGGGGAAATCGCCGCCGGTGGCGGCCTGGTCGGAACGGCTGGGTCAGAACAGATAGAGCAGCGGAAACAGAAAGATCCACACGAGATCGACGAAGTGCCAATAGAGACCGGCGTTTTCGATCATGCCGGCGTTCTTCGGCCCGAGCGTGTAGCCGAGCAGCACGGCGAACACGATCAGCCCCACCGCCACGTGAACGGCATGAAAGCCCGTGAGGAGGAAGTAGGTGCTGGCCCACATGTTGCCGCCGGGAATCACGATCGGCAGCTGGAGCCAGGGAAAGACGTCGTTGATGCCCTGGGCATGGCCGCCATGGCCGCCGCCTTCGGGGCCTTCGGCCGGCAGCGGCATGATCTGGTCGGCCACCACCGCCATCTCGAAGGCCTGCTGGTCGGTGTCGTTCACCATCGCCCGCACCTGCTGCAGGGCGGAGCGGGCGGCCACCTGCTCTTCGCTGAGTTCAGCGGCCGGGGTTTCGTCGAGTTGCTTCAAGCGGTCGATGATCGCCGGCTCGCCGAGTCGGGCCCGAACCGCCGAGCCGTAATAGAGGTCAGGCCGCTCGTAGATCCGGCCGTGGGGGGCCATCGGGTAGATGCCGTGGGAAAACTTGGCCTGATACTCGTAGCCCTTCACGCCCAGAAACAGCGTGCCGAGCAGGAGCGTGGACAACATCCAAAACTTCGCGAGGCCGGTCTTGTTGGCCCGGGCCGCCTCCAGCGCGAGCACCACCGTGACGCTCGAGCAGATCAGCACGAAGGTGTTGAAGGCCCCGATCGGCTCGGAGAGGTGCACATGGTGGGGCTTGGGCCAGACGGCCGCGCCGAACCGGAGCACGATGTAGCTTCCCAGGAGCGCCGCGAAGAACATGATCTCCGTGGAGAGAAACAGCCACATGATCAGCTTGCCACGCGACAACGGCAGGCCGGGCTGGTACTGCAGCTTGAGGTGGCCGTGATGGCCGTCGTCATGGCCACCGTGGTGGCCATGGTCGTGCGGAATGCTGATGGCGGGAGAACTCATGAAGCCTTCCAGGAACGGGAGGAGAACGACTGCGAAGATGGGGTCACACCGGCCCCCCGAACACGATGGCAGCCGACAGCAGGCCGAGCAGCGAGCCGATCGAGACCAGGAGAAGTGAACGGGCCGCGGCGTCGTCGCGCCGAATCGCGAACCAGACGCTCGCCAGAAGATACACCGATCCCGCCACGGCTGCCGCGAGGAACATCCGGATGCTGCCCGAAGGCACGGCCAGCAGCAGCCCAGCCGGCAGGAGGGCCAGCGCGGCGGCGAGGGATTGTCCGCCGGCCCGGAGGCCGCTGGGGTCCACCACCGTCAGCATCCGGGCCCCGGCGGCGGCGTACTGGGCCCGGTAGAGCCAGGCGATCGCCATGAAGTGGGGAAACTGCCAGAGGTAGAGCACCGTGGCCAGGGCGGCGACGGCCAGGGCAGCCCGGGTGTCTCCGGCCGCGAGCCGGGCAGGGCCGTCGGCCGCCAGCCAACCAATCGCCACCGGCAGGGCTCCGGCGACGGCACCGACCGCGGTGTTGAGCGGCGTGATCCGCTTGAGCGGGGTGTAGACGAGCACATACAGGAGCCAGGTGGCGTCGGCAGCAGCAGCGGGCTGCCATCCGGCCGCGGCCGTGCACAGCGTCAGACCGCTGACAACGAGCGTCGCCGCCACCCACCAGGCGGTCTGGGTGGTCATCCGCCCCGCCGCCAGCGGTCGATCGGCGGTCCGCCGCATCAGACGATCGCTCCGCCGCTCGAGGATCTGGTTGGCGATGCTCGAACTGGCCGCCACAAGCGCCGTGCCCAGAAGCACGCCCACCAGCGGCAAGGGATCGGCGGGCCGGCCGGCCGTGAGCCAGGCCGCCGCCACCACGGTCGCGAGCACCATGATCGCGATCTTCGGCCGCACGAGGCTGGCGATCTCCGCGACCGCCGCCGAGCCGGCGCGGGCTTCGGCCGGATCGAGCAGGTTCGCCGCCGGTCCGGTCGCCGGGGCAAGGTCGGCAGCCATCGTCGGAGGCGTCATGCCAGCGCCTCCTGGAGCCGCGAGGACGGGCGGCGAATCCCCTGGCCGGAGTCGCATGCCTGGGCCCCGCCCCCCACTGCCGCGATCGCGACCGCCACGCCCACGGCCAGGATCACCATCCCGAGCACGGCGTGCGCCGTCACGATCACCGACGAGAGGCCGCCGCGGGCGACGATCGCCTCAGAGAGCCGCCAGGCATCGGGGAGGATCGCCGACGGAAGTCCGTATTTCGCCACCCAGGTTCCGCCACCGAGCGCGAGCTGGCCGGAGACGAGGACCGCGGCTACCAGAGCCCACCGCCGAGCGGGGCGGTTCTCCTGCCGCCAGGTGCGGACGAAAGCGGCGTAGGCCAGCCCGGCCACGAGCAGACCGAGCATTACATGGGTGCCGACCAACGCGTGGAACGTCGCCGGGGGCGTGGCCGGATCAAGATGCCGCAATTGGGCCCCCGCCACGAGTTGGGCGTAGGCGGCCACGGGGAGAGCCATCGTCAGGGCCGCCGCCACCCGCGGCGCTTCCACCGCAGCTGCACGCCGGCTGAGCATCGCCACCGCCACCGCCACCGCAAAGAATAGCGGGCCGGTGCAGGCGTGCACCTTGGCGACGGTGGTGTCGTCGAGCAACACCCGCGCGCCGCCGAGCCCGCCCTGCACCACCACCAGCACCACCGCGGCCAGGCAGAGCCACCGCACCCGCGGCCCCACTGGCCACCGCCAGGCCGTCGCGGCGAGGGCGAGCGTGATCAGCCCCACCGTGGCGCCGAGGAGCCGATGCCCGTGCTCGAGAAAAAGGTCCCAAGGGCCGCCGAGCCACTCGGCCAACGGAAACAGGAACATGTTGTGGCCGTAGGTGCCGGGCCAATCAGGCACCGCCATCGCAGCCTCATAGGTGGTGACGAGCGCCCCGAACGAGAGCAGCAGGAGCGTCATCCCCACGAGCAGGCAGGCGAGCAGGTGCGGGAGGTTCCAGGCCGCCGCCGCCCCGCCGGCCGGCTGGGGGCCGGCGGCGGCTGGGGCGTGCGACGTTCCGCTCGACAACTTCACGGTGGCCTTCCGCTGCTGACGCAGCGCCTCGCTCAGTGGGCCGCTGCCGCAGCGGCAGCCGCAGCAGCGTTTGGCGGATCGGTCTGCATCAGGTGATCCTTCTCCACCCCCGGCACCGAGTATTCGTAGGGGCCGCGATAGACCACCGGTTGCACGTCGAAGTTGCCATGGCCCGGCGGACTCGGCGCCGTCCACTCCAGGCCGTTGGCATTCCAGGGATTCCGACCGGCGACCGGCCCGTAGAACATGCTCCAGAAGAAGTTGATCGCGAAGATGATCTGGCTCGCCACCATCCCCATGGCGCAGTAGGTCATGAAGGCGTTCATCGGCTGGAGGTGATGAAACGTCTCGTAGTGGTAGGCGTCGGCCAGCCGGCGCGGAAAGCCAACCGCCCCGAGGATGTGCATCGTGAAGAACGTGCCGTTGAGGAAGATGAAGGTGAGGAAGAAGTGCACCTTCCCCCAAAACTCGTTCATCGTCCGACCAAACATCTTCGGGAACCAGAAGTAGATCGCCGCCCAGACGCCCATCGCCGTGCCGGCGAAGAGCACGTAATGGAAGTGGGCCACGATGAAGTAGGTGTCGTGGATGAAGATGTCCACCGGCGTCGCAGCCATGAAGATGCCCGACAGGCCGCCGATGATGAACATCGAGACGAACGACAGGGCAAACAGCATCGCCGTAGTGAATTGGATGCGGCCGCCCCAGACGGTCCCCAGCCAGTTGAAGGTCTTCACAGCGCTCGGCAGGGCGATCATCATCGTCGAGACCATGAAGGTGATGCCGAGGGCCGGGTTCATGCCCGACATGAACATGTGATGCCCCCAGACGATGAAGCCGAGCCCGGCGATGCCGGCGATCGAGTAGACCATCGGCCGGTAGCCAAACAGCGGCTTGCGGGCGAAGCAGGTGAGGATATCGCTCACCATGCCCATCGCCGGCAGGATCATGATGTAGACCGCCGGATGGCTGTAGAACCAGAAGAGGTGCTGCCAGAGGAGCGGCTGCCCGCCACCGGGCCCCGCGATCGCGTTGTTGACGATGTTGCCCTCCGGCGTGAAGAAGCCCGTGGCGAACATCCGGTCTGCCATCTGCATGAAGCCGGCCGCGGTCAGCACCGGCAGCGCGAAGGCCTGCAGGATCGCGGTGATGAACATGCCCCAGATCGTCATCGGCAGCCGGAACATCGTCATGCCCGGTGCCCGCATCAGGATGATCGTCGTCATGTAGTTGACGCTGCCGAGCATCGACGAGACGCCGACGAAGGTCAGGCCGACGAGCCAGAGGGTCTGGCCCCAGCCGCTGCCCGGGGAGGACGCGACGTTGGTGGAGAGTGGCGGGTAGCTCGTCCAGCCACCCGATGCAGCTCCTCCTTCGACGAAAAAGCTCGCCCCAAAGGCGATGAAGGCCGGCCACATGAACCAATACGACAGCATGTTGAGCGTCGGAAAGGCCATGTCGTCGGCCCCGATCATCAGCGGGATGAGGAAGTTACCGAAGGCGCCGGCCAGGATCGGGATGATCACGAGGAAGATCATCACCGTGGCGTGCATGGTGAAGAGCATCGTGTAGAACTCGGGCGACATCTGCCCGCCCTGCTGGGCGAACAGCTTCCCGACCACCGGCACGTCGGACCAGGGCCAGGCCACCTGCCAGCGGACGGCCAACGCCAACAGGCCGCCGATCAGAAACCAGAGCAGGGTCGAGAACAGGAACTGGAGTCCGATGACCTTGTGGTCCTTCGAAAACACGTAGGTCGAGAGGAAGGTCGAGACCGTGTGCTGGCTCGCCGGCGGGTGGCCGTGATCGGTCGAGACGGGGGCGGTGACGGTACTCATGGCTGGGCTCCGGGGGAGGGCATCCGGGATGGGGAGGAATCCTGTGAGGGCTATCGGGAGGCGATTTCGCCGGCTTCTGAGGCCGCCGGTTGAGTGGCGTCCTGCTCGGCATACTTTTGCTCGAGCCAGACGTCGAACTCCGAGCGGGGGACGAACGTCACCCGCCCTTTCATCTTGTAATGACCCCAGCCGCAGAGTTCGGCACAGACGATGTCATACGACCCCGTCTCCGTGGCCCGGAACCAGACGGGGATCTTCATGCCAGGCACGGCGTCCTGCTTGATCCGGAGGTTCGGCAGGAAGAAGCTGTGGAGCACGTCCATGCTCTTCAGCTGCACGAGGATCTCCTCGTCGACCGGCAGATGCAGGTCGTTGACCAGATGGAGGTCGTCCTCGGTGCCGAGCATCCCGTCGCGGCCCGGGTAGCGGAGCCGCCACTCAAACTGCCGGGCCACCACCTCCACCGTCGGAGGCATGTCGGGCCGCCGCATCTTCACGTTGGCCCAGGCATTCATCTGGTAGATGGCGAGAAAGAGGAGCGTCGCGGCCGGGATGATCGTCCAGACGACCTCGAGGGTGTGGCTGCCATGGATGTAGGTGGCCCGACCATCGCTCCGGGCCGCGTCATACTTCCAAATGAACCAGAAGAGCAGCATCTCGGTGGCGATGAACACCACGCCCGTGAGCGCCAGGATGAAGTAAAAGAGCGTGTCAATCTGGTAGCCGTGGGCGGAAATGTCCTTCGGCAGCCAAACGTTGATCGCCGGGGCGACGGCGAAGGTCGCCACGCCGAGCACGGGCACGGCCAGGAACACCAGTCCCCAGAAGATTCCGCCGAGTCGGTTCATCAGTTCGTGGTCTCCTGTGAGGCGAGGGCATCGGCCGCCGTTGGCTGAACGGCCATGCTGCGATCCACGCCCAGCGCTCCGTCATAGTCGTAGGGAAGCGATCGCACGTAGTTGACGATGTGCCAGATCTCCTCGGGCGAGACGGTGCCGGCCGCCGCCGGCATCGGCGCCCCGTTGATGCCCGCGTGGATCCGGTAATAGAGGTCGAGGGGCCGCCGGCCGCCCCGGTAGATTCCCTGCCGGAGGTTCCGCGGCGGAATCGTCCGCGGCTTCAGGGCGTCGCCGTCGAGCACTTCGTGAAACCGGGTGATCCAGCGGTGCTCGGAGGCGTCGATCTCACCCGCGGCGAGGCTCTCGAGCTTCGCCTCGATCTTGACGATGTTCTTGCTCCAGTCGTCATAGTCGTTGGCCTGCCCGTCGCCCAGGGCCGTCACGCCATGGCACTTCACGCAGTTGGCCCGATCTCCGTAGAAGAGCTCCTTGCCCTTGGCGATCGAGGCGGCCAAATCGAGGTCTGCCGGAGGCTCGGGAACCTCGATCTCCGCATCGGCAGCCGCGGTCCACTTCTCGGCGATCGGCTGCAGAATCTCCTCCACGAGGAACTCGCGGGTCTCGGGGAGCTTCCCCTCGTCCTCGTCGTCGAGTTCGAAGTAGTACCTCATCAGCGCCAGTTCAGTTTCGCCGCGGATCGAGAGATACTTCACATATTCGACCAGGGCATCAACCTGAATAGGACTAAGCAGCCCAAACGACGGCATCGAGCTTCCAGGGATGCCGTTGTGGAGCACGCGGACGAGGTCGCCATGGGTCGGCTTGTCGGACCGCTCGGTGCTCTTGAACTTGAAGACACCCGGCCGATAGTCGCGGGGATAGGGGTTGAGGAAGGCAGCGGTCGGGCCGAGGCCGTCGCCGGTGATGCCGTGGCAGTGGACGCAGTGTTCCCGGTAGAGCCCATTCTTCCGGCCCACGATGTCACTTCGGACGGGGCCGGCCGCCAGCCGCAGCTTAGCCGGATCGAGGCCGGCCTCCGGGAGGCACACGGGCTCATCGGGGGTGCCGAACATCGCCGCGAGAATCGTGGCCACCTGCTGCTGCTGGTCGGCTGTTAGCGCCTGCTCGGCCGCGATGGAATCCTTCTCGGCCGTCGGCGAGATCGCCTCGACCATGTTCAAGCGAAAGGCAGCCGGGGGCGTGGGGCCGCAGCCGACGGCACAGAAAGCCAGGATGGCCACGCAGGCCGGCAAGCGAGTGAACGTCATGGTGTTGGGTGCAGCGGGGGAAACGTGCAGGAAAATCCCTTCAAATACCAAGGGCGGCGGCCGGAACCTCGATCGTCCCGAGGTCCTTCACCTCGTCTTCTTCCAGCGTGAGCACAAACCGCCCCTTGCTCGTCCACTTCAACGCGGGCTGGTCGAGGCCGAGCCCACCGTTGGGGCCCGTGGAGCGGGCGTGCCACACCTGAAACTCGATCGGCTCACCGGCCGGCAGGTCGGCGAGCTCGAACGAGCCGTCGGTCGTCGAGACGGCGACATACCCGTCCTTGCGGAACACGGCATAAGCCTTCATCCAGGGGTGGATGTTGCAGGTCACCGAAACGGGCATGCCGGTTTCGCGGTCGGGCGTGTAGACGGTGCCTGCCCCGGCCGGGATCAGCTGGTTGAAGCTGCTGCCCGAGATGTTCGTGTTGTGGCCGATCGGGTCGCTGTTTCGCACATCGACCGGCTGGCCCACCCGGGCCGCGAACACGGGGGAGAGAAACTCGCAGTTCTTCTGATCGAACACGAGCTGTTCGGTCGGCACGGGATCCTTGACCCGGCTCGCCTTCCGCACGAACACGACGACGTCGGCCAGTCCCTTGGTCGAGGCATCGACCCGCAGCGACTGGTCGTAGAGCTTCCTGCCGTCCTTCGAGCAGATGGCGGTGTCCTTGTCGACGATGAGGGCCGCCGGTTCGCCGGGAGCGCCGCTGAACACGAACCGCCCCTTGAGCGAGGCCCAGCCCGTGCCACTGGCGGCGGGCTCCGCCTCACCGGCCTCCTCCGCACCACCCGCCTGGAGCGACTCCCGCAACGCGGCGACGGCCTCGCCGTCGACCGCGGGCCCCGCCACCCGGGCCGGCCCGCAGCCTCCGGCCGACACAGCGACCGCGGCCGCCGTGCAGACCATCCGACAACACCGATTCACCGACAAACCCATCGTGAAGAACGCTCCC
>JBJOHE010000503.1:0-4143 GCA_046047895.1 Planctomycetota bacterium
GCCTGACCGCCCGTCTGGCTACCCGCTTGGCTGCCCTCGCGATCACCCTGCTGCTGGCCACCCCCGCTGCCCTGCCGATCACCCTCTCCCTGATTGCCCTCCTGGCCAGGCTCGGCGTTGCCCGGCTGCCCGCGGCCTGACTCATCAGGCTGGCGGTCGCCCGGCTGCCCGCCCTGGTCGCCACCCTCGGCACCCTGGTCGCTTTGCTGTTGTCCCTCCTGATCGCCCTGTTGATCACCCGCCTGGCCGCCTTCGGGCTCGGAGTCGCCCTGCTGCCGGCCCGGGCGTCCGTCTTGCTGTTGATTTTGCTGCTGATTTTGCTGCCGGTCCTGCTGCTGATCGCGCTGCTGCTCCTCGTTGGGCGGCGGCAGGGGGGGCGCGGCCGAATCGATCTCCAGCGCCCGCCATTCCGTCGCCGACTCGTTCGCCGGATCCGGCCGGGTGTCGAGCGCTACCGCCCGATACTCGAGCACGCTCCCGGGCTCGGCCCCGAGTTCCCGGGGAATCAAGGTGGCGGCACCACGGAAGGTCTGCCGCGGCTTGCCGACCAGGAGCGAATCGCCGGGATGGATGTCCTCGCGGCCCCGCAGGCGAGTCTCCACCCGCACGCTCGCGACGGCAAAGTCGGGATCGGTCGCCCGCACCCGCACCGAAACCGGCGCATCGGGAGGCACCCGCTCCACCTGCCGCGTTGGGTTCTCGATCGCCACCTCCGGCGGCAGATCGGGCACGACCTCGATCCGGTGCTCCAGCTTGCCGATCACATCTGTCTCAGACGCCGCGCCGTCCGCGGACCGCGGACGGTACACAAACCGATAGGCCGCAGGCTCGGGCTTGTCCCGGTCGGTGGGAGTCAGGCGGAGGGTGAAGGTGCCGGTGCCCTGCAGGCAATCAGGCCGCGCGAGCGAGAGCGCCACGTCCCGCCGGCCATCGCAGCCGAGATCGATGGCGGCGGCGTCGAGGGCGCGGTTCGCCTCGGCCACGATCGTCACCTTCGTGCCCTCGAGCGCCCGGATGTCTCCCTGCCAGGCGATCGTCTCCGGCTGGCGGCCGGTGTAGGCGGGGTACTGATAGCGGAGTTCCCGGACGAGCAGCATCGGAGCGTCCACCACCGTCACCCGGATCGGATCGGTGCGGGCATCCCCGGCCTTGATCACGAGCGACAGGCTCTGGTCGAGCCCTCGCGACTCATCGGGCACGACCACCGCGCGGCGGCCGCTCCCCGTCGACACCAGCGGCATCCGCCAGGCCGCCAGGGCCGGATCGGGCCGGCCATCGCCGCGGAGCGGCGTGAGGATCAGTTCCGGCTTCTCTTGTCCGGCCAAGCCCTCGACCTTGGCAGCCACGACCAGTTGCCGGCCGCGGACAAACTCCACCTGCCCGCCGGTCACCGCCAGCAGCCGCCCCTCCTGGTCGCCGCCCTGCCCGGCCTCGCCGGGCATCCGCCATGAAAGCCGGGGCTGCTCGATCTGCACCCGGGACGGCGGCTGAATCTGCGTCCAGGGCGCGAGCAGCCGGGCGGCCGACGTGATCAGGCTCTTGGGGGCCAGAATCTGGTAGAGGCAGGCAAAGCCGACGAGCGCAGCGAGCACCCAGGCCAGGGCCGAGGCCATGCCGTGGAGATCGAGGTCGTCGTTCACCCGCGAAAGCTGGCGGGCCGCCCGCCGGCGAATCGACTTCACGACCGGCTCGGGAAGGCCGCGGCCCTGGTCTTTGACGAGCACCGCGTTGATCAGATCGTTGTGGAGCTCGGGATGCTCCCGCTCGAAGGCCCGGGCCGCGTAGACCACGTTGACCTTGTAGAGCAGCGGCGGAATGCCCCACCGGACCACGGCCGCTCCGGCGGCCAGCCCGCCGAGGATGAACCATCCCCAACGGACGAACCGCGGCAGCCCGCCGGGCACAAGCCAGTGCTCGAGAAGCACGCCCGCCAAGAGCCAGACCATCAGGCCCAGCGCGAGCCCCATGAAAAAGGTGGCGAGCGCCTCCGTGCGATACTCCGAACTGGCAGTGGCGAACCGCCGCGCGAGGTATTGCTCCGACTTCGACTCGGCCGTGTCGGCCTCCCGCCACGGTGCGACGGCCAACGGATCGCTCGAAGGATGGAGTCCCGTGGCCATGTCGCCTCTCCGCGGCCGCGCTCCAGCCGCACTCCTGCTACGACCGCGATCGTCGGAAGGTTCTGCACCCGGTTCGCGACCGCTCTTTCAGTATATCGGCCGCACCACCCGCTCGGTTGCCCGCGTTGACGGAAGCCGCACAAGCCTCCTATCGTGCCGCGGCGGCCGGCACGCAGGCCGCGGGAAGGACGCTTGGTGATGTCGATCCTGCCGGACGCGGAAACCTTCAGGCGGCTCGCCGACGGCTCGCTTTCCGGCCCGGGGCCCACCCTGCTCCGCGGCGGATTGGCCGCCCTGGCGGCTCCCTACGCCGCGGCGGTCATGCTCCGAAACTCGCTCTACGACGCCGGACTCCGCCGTCAATGGAGAGCTCCGCTGCCGGTGGTTTCGGTGGGCAACCTCACCCTCGGGGGCACCGGAAAGACGCCCCTCGTGGCCTGGGTGGCTCGGGAACTCGCCCGCCAGGGCCGCCGGCCGGCCGTGGTCAGCCGAGGCTATGGGGCCCGTGCCGGTCACACCAGCGACGAAGCAGCCGAGCTGGCGATCCTGCTCCCTGGAGTGCCGCATGTCGCCGACCGCGACCGGGTGGCCGCGGCCACGCTGGCGGCCGGCCTCGAAGCCGACGTGGCCGTGCTCGATGACGGCTTCCAGCACCGCCGCCTCCGGCGAGATCTCGACATCGTGGCCATCGACGCCACCGACCCCTTCGGCTGCGATCGGCTCTTCCCCCGGGGCCTGCTTCGCGAACCACTCGCCGGCCTCGGCCGGGCGGACGCCATCGTGCTCACCCGTGCCGATCGCGTCGCCGAGGACCGCCGCTCCGACATCCGCTCAGCCGTGGTACACGCCCGCAAGGGCCGCCCCCCTGCCGCCTGGCTCGAGACCCGCCACGCCCCGGTCGGGGTTCGTCATCGCGACGGAACCGTCGAACCGCTCGCCCCCCTCGCCGGCCGGCGGGTGCTGGCCTTCTGCGGCATCGGCAATCCAGCCGCCTTCCGCCACACGCTCGCAGCCCTCGGGGTGGAACTCGCGGGCTTTCACAGCTTCACCGATCACCACCACTATTCGGCCGCCGACCTCGACTCGCTCGCGCACGCGGCGCGAACCGAAGCCGCCGATCTCGTGATCACGACGCTCAAAGATCTCGTGCGGATCGACCGCGGCCAGCTGGCTGATCTCCCGCTCGCGGCGGTCGAGATCGCTCTCGAGCCGCTCTCCGAACCGGAGCCGCTGCAGGCCTTGCTCGCCGCCGCCATCCGCCGCGGAGACCACGCCGCATGACCGACCGCGAGATCGACACCTCGGTGCTGGTGACGACCTTTCGACGGCCTGGGCATCTCCGGCTCGTGCTGGAATCGATCGCCGCCCAACGCGGCGTCGTCGGAGCGTATGAGATCGTCGTCAGCGATGACGGCTCGAACGACGGAACGGCCGAGATCGTCACGAACTTCGCCGCCGAGGCGGCCGTCGCCGTGCGGTTCACCACCCAGCCCCACGAGGGCTTTCGGCTGGCGCGGGTGCGGAACAACGCCGCCCGGCTCGCCCGCGGCCGCTATCTCCTGTTTCTCGATGGCGACTGCGTCTTGCCGCAGCACCACCTCGCGGCCCACCAGGCCCGACGACGACCGGGCCTCGCCCTGCTCGGCTACTGCGCCCGGCTCACGGAAGCAGCGAGCCGGCCGCTCCTCGACCAGGGCCTGGCCGGCATCGACCTCGCTCCCCTCATCACCGGCGAGGAAGCCCGGCTCCTGAGCCTCCGGCATCGCCGGGCCCGCTGGCATGCCCTGATCCGCCACCCCACGAAGCCCCGGCTTGCCGGAGGCGACTTCGGCGTCTGGCGGGCTGACTTCGAGCAGGTGAACGGCTTCGACGAGCGGTTCGAAGGCTGGGGGCAGGAAGACGACGACCTGGGCCTCCGGCTTCGTGCCGCAGGCCTGCGACTGGCATCGATCCTCGACGCCACCTGCTCGCTCCATGTCTGGCACCCGACCGACCCCACCGCCACCCGCCGCTGGCGGGACGG
>JBJOHE010000504.1:0-20741 GCA_046047895.1 Planctomycetota bacterium
GTGGCGCCGATCGCCCAGCTCATGGCCGCCAGGCTGTTCGGCCCTGGGTTGGCGGCCCCGCTCTCGATCGCCCTGGGGCTGACCCTGCTCGCCTCGGTGAGCGCGTATGTCTTGACCGGCCCCCGGGTGGCGGCTGCGATGGCCCGCGACGGGCTTTTTCCAGCCGCAGCCGGCCGGCTCTCGCGTCAGGGCGTGCCGATCGTAGCGGCGGGCTCCCAGGCCGCTTGGGCCCTCCTGCTCGTCTGGACGGCGTCGTTCGAACGGATTCTCGTGTTCGCCGGCGTCGGCCTGGCCCTCTCCTCGATGCTCGCAGTCGCGGCCGTGTTTGTGCTCAGGCACCGCCGGCCCGATCTCCCGCGGCCCTTCCGCACCCCCGGTTATCCCCTCGTGCCGGCGGTGTATCTGCTCGGCACCGGACTGCTCACGGCCGCCGTGATCGCCCAGCGGCCGCTCGAGTCGGGGCTCTGCCTGGCGAGCATCGCGGGCGGGATTCCGCTCTACCTGGCGATGAGCGGGGGCCCCCGGCGGTGAGGGCCGGAAACCTTGCTATACTCCGACCGCCTTAGGTGCCATCGCGTCGTGATGCCCGAGCGGCCTATCGGGACTGCTCAAGCTCGCAGCGGGCGCCCCCTTCCGCCCTCCTCATCGGTTATTCCAGGTTCGCTGGAGAACGCGTCATGAACGCCCGGATTGCTCGGCAGGCGAGCGGCTTTACCTTGGTCGAGCTCCTCGTGGTGATCGCGATCATCGCCACGCTGATCGGCCTGCTCTTGCCGGCCGTGCAGAGCGCCCGTGAAGCGGCCCGCGGGACGCAATGCAAGAACAATTTGCGGCAGGTCGGACTCGCCCAGCTCGTGCATCTCGACGCCAAGAAACGGCTGCCGGCCGGGCTCAACCTCGTGATCCAGCAGGGCAGCGCCGGCGTCTGGCCGACGAACACCTGCATTCGCGACGGTCTGACCGGGGAGCCTCCGGTCGCGGGCGAAATGTCGAACTGGATCATCCAGTCGATGGCCTTTTGCGAATTGGCCAACGTCTATGCAAGTCTGAATCTGCGGGATGTCAGCAAGGGCTGCTATGTGAATTCCCAAGGAGCCGGCAGCCCGGCCTCGCAGTCGATTCCCCAGTTCGTCTGCCCCAGTGACCACGTGCCCCAGAATCCGATCCAGTATCAGACTTACTACTACGGGGTGAACAGCTACTTCGCCAATGCAGGCACGTTTGCCTGGTTCATCAATGACGTGCGAAAGGGCAAGGGCTTCGACGGCGTCTACCAGATCAATTCCGCCACGCGGATCAAAGACATCCCCGACGGCACCTCCAAGACCCTGATGGTGGGCGAGCGGCACTCGCTCGACCAGAAGTGGGAAGACCTCCCGAATCGCCGCGGCTGGGCCTGGTCGCGGTACATGGCGGTGCAAGACCTGATGGGCAGCAGTTCCGTGCCGATCAACTTCAAGATGTCGTCCACCAGCCAGACCGACAAGGACCGCCGGCTCAACGCCTTCGGCAGCGGCCATCCCACCGGGGCGAACTTCGTCTGGTGCGACGGCTCGGTGCGGCTGCTCACCCTCGAGAGCACGGCCACGCTCCCGATCCTTCAGGGGCTCTGCCGCCCGAGCGACGGTGAACCGGCAGGAGGATCCGATGGGTCGTGACGAGCCGGACCGCGGGCATTTGCCGGGCTGGCTCCTCATGCTGGCCGTCCTGCTGAGCGTGACTGTCGGCTGCGGACCGCCGAAGCCCCCTCCGCTGGCCGTGGTCGAGGGCCGGGTGACGATTGACGGCAAGCCGGTGCCCCTGGCACTCGTGACCTATGTGCCCCTTTTCGAGGGCTTCGGGGCCGAGGTGATTGCCGAAGGAATCAGCGACGACGACGGCCGCTACACGCTCTCGGGACCGCTGGGCTCCGGCGCCTGCGTCGGGCGGCACAAGGTGACCGTGAGCGACGCCCCGTCTCCCGACGACGCCCGTGACCAATCGGTGGCGGCCCAGCGGGCCCAGGAAGCCTTCCGCCGCCGGCTGACCAACCGGCCAATCGGCGCCCGGTTCGGCTCCGTGATCGACACCCCGCTCGAGGTCGAGGTGACCGAAGGCGGCGGCCCCTACGATCTCGAACTCACTCGCTAGCTCCCGCCGGCCACTCGGGCTGTTGCTGAACGCTGTCAGCCCCAGAGGCTGGCAGGGTATTCGCCGGCGGCGACAAGCTCTCGCAGGTTGGCCTGCACGGCTGCCTTGTCTTCGGCATAGGTCGCCCCAAACCAGCGGGATGTGGTCGGCAGCACTTCGCAGCTGGCCTGCCCCGACTTCACGAGACTGCCCACGGTCATCGGGATGTAGCACTCGCTCTTCGCCTCGCTCCCCTTCGCGGCGAGAAATTCGCGGAAATCCGCCTCCAACTGCGGAAACGCCCGGGGCGTGAAGCCCCACATGTTCATCGAGACGGGCTCGGAGCCCGTGAGTTCGACGACCGATCCGTCGAGCGCGGTGCCTTCGAGCCGCCCGGCTGCCACCCGGCCCACGCTCGTGAGCTCCTGGATGTCGGTCAGAAACCCTTGGTCGTCGGTTCGGCACACCCCACGGGCCACCGTGCCGTGCTCGGAGAGGGTGCCGGAGAGGGTGAAGCCCACCATCGAATAGGCGGTGGAGTCGACGGGCAGTTCGGCGAGTTGCCGGCCGAGCACGGCAAACGAGTCCCGCCCGTAAAAGTCGTCGGCGTTGATCATCGCAAAGGGCGCCGTGACCACGTCTTCGGCGCAGAGGATCGCGTGGGTCGTCCCCCAGGGCTTTTCCCGGCCGGCAGGCACGGCGAAGCCCGCGGGCAGCCGGTCGAGCGTCTGAAAGGCCAGCGCTGTCTCGATCCGACCGGCGAACCGGGCCAGCACCCGCTCGCGAAACGCCTCCTCGAAGTCGGGCCGGATCACAAACACGGCCCGGTCGAAGCCCGCCCGCAGCGCATCGAACACCGAGTAGTCGAGCAGGGTTTCCCCGGAGGGCCCCATCGGGTCGATCTGCTTGAGGCCGCCGTAGCGGCTGCCCATGCCGGCTGCCAAAACGAGAAGGGTTGGTTTCATGGGCGGCAGGATACGGAAAACCCGCCCCCGTCGCCAACCAGCTTCGGATTCTGTGGCGGGCCAAAAACAAACCGGGCGGCGCCGCTCGTGCGACACCGCCCGGTTGCGATGCGTTGTTCAGGACGAACGCCTCGGGGCTCAGCCCGAAACCATCGCCTTGAGGTTCTTGAGGGCCCGCACGCGGACCTTCACGCTGGCCGGCTTGGCCGGACGGTCCTGCAGCTCGCCGGTGAAGGGGTTCTTGACGCCCTTCTGAGCCGGACGGCCCGGAACCTTCCGCCGCTCGATCTTCACGAGGCCGGGGATCGAGAAGACGCCGATGCCCGAGCCCTTGAGGGCCTTTTGGATTTCGTCGGACAGCGCCTCGAGCACCGCCACGACGTCCTTCTTCGCAAGGTTCGTGGTCTCCGAAATGCTCCGCATGATTTCCGTCTTCGTCATCGGCTTGTTACCGGACTTCTTCGCCATGTGCCAAAACCTCCAAGAAATGCCAGACTGGTGTGCGGCAGAACTCCCGCCGCGAACTGGTGGTGTAACCCGCAAACTCGGCCTCGTTTCCGCCGAGTGCGACGGTGATTAGACGGCCTGAAAGCGGAATTGCAACCAGGGAAGAGCATACCTTCCCGAGAAAAACCTGTGTTTTTACCCCGACACCACCCCAGGGAGGGGGGCTTTCGTGGAGGCTCTGGGATCCCGACCCGTGTGGTCTGCGGCGGATTCCACCACGGCGGAAAACGCTGTTTTTTGGGAAAAACCAGGCTTCCATGGAAAAACGAATGCCCCAAAAGAGGGGACCTCTCGAGACGAATCGCCGGCGGCAGCTTTTTCGGTTGGCCTGCTAAACTTGGAGGAATAGCGGGTGAAATGCGGCCGGTGGCGGTGGTGGCCGCACCTCACTGGGCTGTTCGCAGCCCGTTTCGGGATCCGCAAGGCGAATCCGCATGGCTCACACTCGACCGCCGGCTATCTGGGTGGCACCGACCGATCGGCTGCGGCGGCTTTTGACCGCCCTGCTCGTGGCGGCGCTCGCGTTCACCGCCGGGGGTTCGCCCCAGGCAGACGAACCGCCGGTCGGCGGGTTCGCGGAATTCGACGCGGGCGACGGGGTGTCGGAGCCCAGTGAGAGCGAGGGTGTCGAGCCGGCGGTGCTGCTTCCGACCGATCGCGGACTCGAACGCCAGCTCGATCGCGGCCGGCGGCTGGCCGCGGATGGCCGGTGGTCTGATGCCGTCGCGGTGTTCGACGAACTGCTCGCCGGCGGACCGGATGCGTTTCTCGACTCCGTCGATGCGTCGGGAACGCAGCAAAGCATCCGCATGGCGGCCGAACAGATTCTCCACAACCTGCCGCGGGCCGGCCGCGAGGCCTATCTGTTGCTGACCCGCGGGACCGCTGAACGGCAGCTCGCCGCCGCGATCGAAGCCGCCGACGGATCACTGATCCGCGCGGTGGCCCGCCGTTGGTTCCACACGCCGCCTGGCCGCCGGGCGGCGGTGCTCCTGGCCATCCAGGCGCTCGAGGCTGGTGATCCGCTCTCGGCGGCGGCCTGGTGCGACCGGCTGGCCGACGGAGATGATGAGTTCACCCCGACGGTCGCGGTGATCCGGAGCCTGGCCCACCACCAGGCGGGAGACGTGGAAACGGCGGTGGCGGTCCTCACTGCAGCCGCGCGGCAGCGGGGCGGACTCGTGCGGATCGCCGGTCGGGATGAGTCGCTCTCGACGATCGCGGCCGACCCGCGAGCCTGGCTCGCCGCGCATGGAAGCGGCCCGGCCGAGCCAGCCACTTTGCCGGGCGATTGGCGTCAACTCGGCGGCCGCCCTGGCCGCAATCCACTGTCGGCCGCCTCCCGGCCGCTCCTCGTGCCACGCTACCGCGTGCCGCTGGTGCGGCATCCCGACGAAGCGGCGCTCCTCGAACGACGGCGGCGGGCGGCCGCGGATGCGGGTCATGGCCTGATCCCCGCGGCGGCCCCGCTGGCGGTCGGAGAGTATCTCGTCACCCATACCCCGCTGGGCATCCTGGCGATCGACTTTGGCTCCGGCCGCCGGCTCTGGCTGTCATCGGCCGTGCCGTCCACCGGGGCTGCCGACGACGACGAGCCCGCTGCGATGCTTCGACCGTCGGCGGGAGAGAGCGGAGATCGTTGCTTTGACGATGCCACCAGCGGGAGCCTCGCAAGCGACGGGCGGCTCGTCTTTGCCGTCGAGAGCCAGCCGGAAGCGCTCGCCGCCGAACTGACGCTCAGCGGCTTTGGCGGCCGGGGGTTTATGCGGGCGGCGAGCGACTGGTATCAGGGGAACACGCTCTCGGCCTACGACCTCGAAGCCAGGGGGGCGGTCCGGTGGCGGCTACCGGGCCACGACGATGGCGATCCTGGCCGGGCCGAAACCGCCGCGTGGTACCTCGGGCCGCCACTGGTTGTCGGCGATGAGTTGTTCGTGATGGTGGAGCGGCAGGGTGAGGTCACGCTCGATGTGCTGGCCGCGGCCGACGGACACATGCGGTGGTCGCAGCCGCTTGCCACCTACGACGACGACGCCTCGATCGCGAATCCGTCGGCCCGCGGCCGACGGCTGGCCGGGCTGACGCCGGCCTTCGGCGGCGGGCTCGTCATCTGCCCGGTGGGCGGGGGTTGCATCGTGGCGGTCGACTCGGCCACGCGGTCGCTGGCCTGGGCCGCTCCCTACCCGCGGGCCGATGACGGTGATCCGCCGGCCGCGGAAACCGACCCGGCCACAGCGACGATTCAGCGTGGCGATCCCTGCCCCGTGGTGGCAGCCGGCCGCGTGCTCGTTCGGCCCCACGACGCCGACATGCTCCTTTGCCTCGACAGCCGCACCGGAGCCCGCCGCTGGCAGATTCCTGCTCGCGGCCAGATGCGAGTTGCCGGCGGGATCGACGGCCGGGTGATCATCACGACCGACACCGCCGTGGAGGCCGTCGATCTCGAAACGGGCCGCCGGGTCTGGCGGTGGCCGTGTCCGGCCGGCAGCCATCCGAGCGGCCGGGGCATCCTCACGCCCCGCTCTCTCATCCTTCCGCTCGACACGCCCGAGGTGGTGGAACTCAGGCTTGCAGACGGCGGCCTGCTTGGCCGCTCGTTGGCTCGCGGCGGCGGGATTCCCGGCCACCTGATCCCGCATCGGGGCGAACTCATCTCGCGGGGCATCGACTCGCTCGATGTCTTCCATCAGGAAGCGGCGTTGGAAGAACGGATCGAGACCGCATCCCGGTCTGACCCCGCCGATGCCTGGGCACGCTTCTGGCGGGCCCAGATCGCGATCGAACGGGCAGACGTGGCCGCCGGGCTCGACGGGCTGGCCGAGGCGATCGGGGCGGGCGGTTTTCGGGCTGCGCCGGCGACCGTGGCGACGGCAGTCGAACGGGCTATCCGCCTGGATTTTCCTGCCGTTCACTCCCGCTGGCCCACCCTTGCGGCGACGCTGTCCGCCGCGACCGGGTCGCCGATCGTCTCGCCCACCGTGGGCCGCCTGATGCTCGATGCCTGCCTGGCGGCGGGCGATCCAGCCTCAGCCCGCGGGATCGGCCAGGAACTGCTCCGCCACTCCGCTGCCCCCGCCGGACTCATTCCCGACCCCGCCGACCCCGCGCTCGCGCTGACCGCCGACGTGTGGCTTCGGAGCCGCCTGGCCGATCTCGTCGAGCAGGGTGCGACGCCGCTTCAGGGGCAGGCAGAGGCCGCTGGCCCGGCCCCCGATGCGACGGCCGCCGGTCGCCAGGAGCCCGACACGGCCTGGCCGCCAGGGGAGGTGATATGCCGTCGGCTGGGCCGGTCGGCCGCGGAGGCCAATCCGCTGGGGGGCATGCAGAGCCTGCCCGTCGAGGTCGTCGGTGGGCGGGAGCCCGATGCAGTGGCCTGCCGGGCGGTCTTTCTGATGGGCGAACGGAAACTGCTCGTGACCGACCGTCTCGGCCGCCCCGTGTGCGAGCCCTTTCCGATCGGCGGCAGCGGAGGCCGGGTCGTCATGCCCTGGACCCGCGACCTCGCCAACCTTGAACTCGCGGCCCTCGGCGGGCGGCTCTTCATCCAGACCGCGAGCGGGCTTGCCTGCCACGACCTCACCACCGGCGGCGATCCGGGCCGTCCCCGCTGGTCATTCGCAGAATACCCCCGCGAGCCGGGCGGCGGGGAACGCTGGGGCGGTGGCATCGGTTCGCGAGTGGCTCGCGACGGTGGGATTCCGCTCGGCATGCGGATCGTGGAGCCCGACGATCCCCGGCGCCGCGCTGGTCGCGGCCTGGTGACCGTCCCAGATGGACTGATCGTGGCCGGGGAGGGCATGGTGACGATGCTCGATCCCGCCACCGGCAAGGTGCGGTGGGAGCGGCACGGCATCCCGCCCGGCACAGACTGGATCGCCGACGCCGAGATCCTCTGCGGCTGCACGCCGAACGGCCGCGGCTCGATGGTGCTGGCCTGCGAAACAGGCCGGCTCCTCGACCGCTGCGATCTGCCCGAACGCCGCCGGCGGCTGCCCGTACCCGGCCGACGGATCGTAGCGGTCACCAGCATCGACGAGCCGGCTGGGCGGCTGACGGCCCGGCAGGTGCGGCTCGAACTCGTGGATCCGCTCGGCTGCCAACCGACCCCGCTGGGCGACTATCCCGGCGAGAGCCGCGCGGTGGAGACGGGTGACGGCCGGCTGGCCGTCATGACCGCCACCGGGCTCTTGACCGTGCTCGACCTCGCCGATGGCAGCGTCGTGTTTCAAACCAGCCTTCCCGACATGCCGGAGCGGTTCGAACGGCTGATCGTGCAATCCTGGCAGGATCGCTACCTGGTCCTCGCAGGCGGACCGGATGACGACGACCGCGGCGAGCTTTCGCCGCTCCAGCCCCTCCTCAGCGGCCCAGTCGCCATGCCGCCGCTCTCCGGTTCGATCTGGGCTGTCGGCCGCAGCGACGGGGCTTTGCTCTGGCCCACCACCGCGACGATCCGGCAGCTCGATCTGCTCGCCGTCCAGCCTGAGGCCGCCCCCGTGATGATCTTTGGCCGCCTGCTCCAGCACGACCGAACCGACCGCGAGTCACTGCTGGGCGTCGTCTGTCTCGACAAGCGAACCGGGCAGGCCGTGGTGGACGACGCCCGACTGCCGATCCTTCCCTACCAGGCCTTCGGCTGCCAGATTCAGGCCGACCCTGCGGCCCACACCGTGGTGATCGAAGGCGGGCCGGGCGGCGACCGGCTCGAGCTGTTGTTCACCGGCAGGCCGGCGCCGCCGTCCTCCCGGAGCAGCGGCCACCCGGCGGCCAGCGGCGAGATCACGGAGTTTCTCCGCCGCCTGGGCGCCGGGCTGCCGGCCGCCGGGGAGCGAACGCCGTGAGCAGGAGGATGCTCGTTCCCGCCGCCGCGGCGGCTCTTGCCCTGGTGGCAGCGGCCGCCCCCGCCTGGGCGGCCGCGCCCCCGCTCGACGAAGCGGTCGCCGCCGGGCTCGATTGGCTGGAGGCCAAGCAGTCGCGGCGGGGCAGCTGGTCGGCCAACGAAGGCCGCTACCCGACGGCGATCACCGCCCTGGCCGGCACGGCCCTGCTGATGGAAGGCTCGACCACCTGCCAGGGGCCGCGGGCCGACGCCATCCGTCGGGCCGTCGATTACCTCCTCTCCCGCGCCCGGCCCAACGGCCTGATCGGCGACCCAAGGGGGGATGACCGCTACACGTACGGCCACGGCTTCTCGATGCTCTTCCTCTCGCAGGTGCTCGGCGAGGAAGACGATCTCCGCCGGCGGGAAGAGCTCGTCCGAGTGCTGACATCCGCAGTCGAATTTTCCGGCCGCGCCCAGACCAAGGATGGCGGCTGGGGCTACGTGAGCGCCAAAGACGGCAACGACTTCGACGAGGGCTCGACCACGATCACCCAGGTGCAGGGCCTGCGGGGCTGCCGCAATGCCGGCATCCCGGTGCCCCGCGAGATCGTCGACAGGGCGATCGGCTACATCCACCGCTGCACGATGGACGACGGGGGGGTGCAGTACAGCTCGAAGGGAGGCGGGGGGCGGCCGGCGATTTCAGCGGCTGCGATCGCCAGCCTGTTCAACGCCGGCGAGGAGGACGACACCCATGTGCCCCGGATGCTCGCCTACGCGGAGCGGCATCTCGGCAACATCGCCAACACCAGCTTCGGCCACTGGCACTACGCCCATTACTATTACGCCCAGGTGATGTATCGTGAGGGGGGAGAGGCCTGGGAGGCCTACCGCACCCGGATCGAGAAGCGGCTGCTCGGCGAGATCCAGCGGGATCGCGACGGACGGTATTGGCCGCAGGGCTACATCGGCACCGTCTACACCACGGCCACCAACCTCACGATCCTCCAACTCGAGCGGGCCGCGCTGCCCATCTACCAGCGATAACGCCCGCGACCGTCTTGCAGGAGCCTCGATGAACGATCTGCCCTCGTCAGCCTCGGCCGTCGATCGCCTGCATGCGGCCCGCGACGCGATCCTCGGCCAGCTCTCGGGCGTGATCGTGGGGCAGGAGGCAGTGATTGAACAGCTGCTGATCAGCCTGTTCAGCCGCGGCCACTGCCTGCTGGAGGGTGTGCCGGGGCTGGCGAAGACGCTGCTGGTGAGCACGCTGGCCCGGAGCCTCGACCTCTCCTTCTCCCGGATCCAATTCACCCCCGACCTGATGCCGGCCGACATCGTCGGCACCGACGTCCTGGAGGAAGACCGGGCCACCGGCCAGCGGCAGCTGCGGTTCCTCGAAGGTCCGTTGTTTGCCAATGTCGTCCTTGCCGACGAGATCAACCGCACGCCCCCCAAGACCCAGGCGGCGCTCCTCGAGGCGATGCAGGAGCGGCAGGTGAGCGTGGGCCGGGTGCGTCACCCGCTGGCCGATCCGTTCTTCGTGCTGGCCACCCAGAACCCGATCGAGCAGGAGGGCACCTATCCCTTGCCCGAGGCGCAGCAAGATCGGTTCATGTTCAAGGTGTTCGTGCGATATCCCTCGTTCGCCGAGGAGTTCGAAATCGCCCGGCGGACGACCGGTGCGGCAGCCGGCGCCGCCACGCCCGTGCTCTCTGCGGCCGACATCGTGGCCCTGCAGAAGAGCGTGCGGGAAGTGCCGATCAGCGACCAGCTCGTCCGCTACGCCCTGGCGATCGTGCGGCAGACGCGAACCGGCGAGCCAGGCGTGCCCGACTTCGTCTCCGACCAGCTCGTCTGGGGCGCCGGCCCGCGGGCGGTGCAGTTTCTGATCGTGGGGGCCAAGGCCCGGGCGCTGCTTCAGGGCCGCAGCCATGTCGCGACCGACGACATCCGGGCCCTGGCCCCGCCCGTGCTCCGGCATCGCGTGGTCGTCGGCTTCGTCGCGGAGAGCGAGGGAGTGACGCCCGATGCGGTCATCGAGCGGATACTCGAGAGCACGCCCACCCGAGAGGACGACCTCGCCCGTGACCCGCGGTTCCAGACGATCTTTGCATCCTGAGACGCTCCGCCGCATCGCCCGGCTGGAGCTTCGCGCCCGCGGTGTGGTCGAGGGCCTCCAGGCCGGCCTCCACAAGAGCCCCTTCAAGGGGCAGAGCGTGGAGTTTCTCCAGCATCGCGAGTACATCCGCGGCGACGACCTGAGACGGGTGGACTGGAAGGTGTGGGGCCGGCAGAACCGGCTCACGGTGAAGGAATTTGAAGAGGAGACGAGCCTCCGACTCACGCTCCTCGTCGACGGGTCGGCGAGCATGGACTACCGCGGTGGTCGGGCCGGCCACGGGCCACAGGGCCGCCAGCGGCCCTCGAAGTTCGAGGCGGCGGCCACGCTCGCCGCGAGCCTGGCCTGGCTGGCGCTGTCGCACGGCGACGCGGCGGGCTGCGGCATCTTCGACGACCGCCTCCGCCGCGGGCTGCCGCCCCGCACCCGCGCGACCCAGCTCTCCGAAATCTGCGACCTGCTCGAGGCCCCGCGGAACGCCGGCGGGAGCGAGTTTCAGCCGGTGCTCGAACACCTCGCGCAGAGCCTCCCACCGCGGGGCATGCTGATCCTGGTGTCCGACCTGCTCGGCGACCGCGACGGCATGCTCCGTGGCCTGCGGCTCCTGCGGCAGCGGGGCCATGACATCGCCATCCTGCATGTGATGGACGATGACGAACTCGAGTTTCCCTTCGAGGGGCCGACTCGGTTCGAGGGGCTGGAGCTGCCGACGGAACTCGCCTGCGATCCCCGCAGCCTCCGGGCCGGCTATCTCGAGGCCCTCGAGGCGTTCCTGGCCGACGTGCGGCGGCGGGCGGCGGAGGTCAAAGCCGACTACCTGCTCGTTCGCACCGGCGAGCCCCCGGAGGCCGCGCTTGTGCGGTTCCTCGCCCGCCGCAGCCGCCCGGCGATCTGACGCCGCGTTCCCACCGACCCTCGCCATGCCCGCGTTCGACTTTCCTTCGTTGTTCTGGTGGGGCCTGCCCCTGGTCGCCGCGCCGCTGGTGATCCATCTGATCAACCTGCTCCGCTACCGGCGGGTGGAGTGGGCCGCGATGGAATTTCTGCTCGCGAGCCGGAAGAAGTACCGCACCCGGGCCTTGCTGCGGCAGCTGCTCCTGCTCGCTGTCCGCACGATCGCAGTGGCCGGGCTTGTGCTCGCGCTGGCCCAGCCCCGCTGGCGTTCGGCCCTGGCCGGATTCCTCGGCGGCGGCGGTCGCCACCTCGTGCTCCTCGATGACAGTTATTCGATGGGCGACCGCTCAGGACCGGGAGGCCAGGCCGCAGCTGGCCGGGAATCGGCCTTCGACCGCGGTCGCCGGGTCGTGGAACGACTGGCCGCCGACCTGGCCGGAGCAGGGGGGGGCGACGAGCTGGCCCTCGGCCTCTTCTCACAGCTCGACGGCGACGCAGCCCCGCCCCGGCTGCTTTTGGATTGGCTCACCATCGGGCCCGGCGACGTGCAGCAGGTCCGGGATGAGGTGGCAAGGCTGCAGCCGTCGTGGACCGCCGCAGGCCCCCGCGGTCCCCTCGCCGTCGCAGCCGCCTGGGGCGAGGCCCGCGACCGGCCACGCACCGCCTGGATTGTGAGTGACTTCCGCCGCCGCGACTGGCAGGCTGACGAGACCGGAACGGAAGTCCGCCGGCTCGCCGACGCCGGCTGGACGATTCGGCTGGTCGACTGCGGCCGACCCTCTCCGGCGGCCGGGAATCTCTCGATCACCCGGTTGGTGCGGGCGGGCGGCGTGCCGGCGGCAGGCGTGATCGTTCCGTTCGAGGTCGAAATCCGAAACGACGGGGCAGCCGCCGTTCGCGACCTGCCGGTCGAACTGCGGGAAGACGGGGCCGCTCGGCCCGGACTGCGGTTCGGGGAGATTCCTCCCGGCAAGAGCGTCGTGCGGCGGTTCGACGTGCGGTTCTCCGAGCCGGGCGGCCATGCGATCGAGGCTCGGCTTCCGCCCGACATCCTGCCGGCCGACGACGTCGCTCACGCAGCGGTCGACCTCGCAGCCAGCATCGACGTGCTGCTCATCTGCGACGACCCCGCCGAGAGTCTTCGCCGCGGCGACGCGCTTTATGTGGCGACGGCGCTGGCGCCAGGCGGCGGCGCGGCCACGGGGCTGCGGCCGCGGGTCGAGCCGCCGACGATCCTCAACGGCGGTGATCTCTCGGGCTACGACGTCATCTGGCTGCTCGACGTCGCCCGGCTCGAGCCCGCCGCGATCGCGGCCCTGGAAGAGCATGCCCGTTCCGGTGGCGGCGTGGTCTTCGCCTGCGGTCCGCGAACGGAGGCCGACCTCGTCAACCGGCTCATGTACCGCGGAGGCGAGGGCCTGTTTCCGGTGCCCCTCGCTGGCTCCGTCGAGGTGCTGCCAGCGGCTGGGGCCGACCCGGTGCCCGACATCCTGGTCGGCGATCATCCGGTCGTGGCCGTGCTCGCGGGGCAACGCAATCCGCTGCTCGACGCAGTGCGGATCGAGCGGGTGATGGCGGTGGAGCGGGGGTTCGCCGAGGCCGACGCCGAGGGCCTTCGGCGGCTGTTGTCGCTGCGGACCGGCGGCCCACTGCTGGTGGAGCGGCCCTTTGGGCAGGGACTCGTGGCGGCCCTGCTCACGACGGCGGCTCCAGAATGGAACACCTGGTCGCGGGGCAATCCGAGCTGGGTCGTGGTGATGCTCGAACTCCAGGCCAGCCTCGCCCGTCACCGCCGGCGGACGGACGAACTGCGGGTGGGGGAACGGTTCACCATCCCGCTCGTGGCCGGCGTCGACGAGACCGTGGTGGACTTCCTGGTGCCCCCCGCCGGATCGCTCGTGCGGCAGATCGCCGAGCCCGACCCGGCCGGCGGTTTCTCCGCCGGGCTCCCGGTCGCCGCTCCGGGCATCTGCACCGCCCGATGGCAGCGGGTGGATGGCACGGAGCAGGAAGCGGTCACGGCCGTGAGCCTCGACCCGGCCGAAGGGCGACTCGAGCGGCTCGAGCGGGCCGACCTCGAGCGAACCCTGGCGGGCGTCGCGTTTCGACACGATCCCGCCGAGGCGCTCCAGCCGCTCTCCGATTCCCTCGCCGGGCCGCCGCTGGCCAGGCCGCTGCTGCTGGGCCTCCTGGCGGTCCTGCTTCTCGAGCAGGTCGTCGCCGCCAGGGCGAGCTACCTTCCATCCCCCGCCGCCCGCCGCAGCGGCTGACCTCTCTGAGCCCGCCCGATGCCGTTCACCTTCTCACTCGCGAGCCCCGCCGCGCTGGCTGCCGACCCGCAGTATCGGCTGGTGAGCCGGCTGCTCGACAGCTTCGGGGCGTGGTGGCAGCCGCCGGCCGCCCTTGCCACGGCGGTGGTGGCGGTGGCGGCGATCCTCTGGCTCTCCCGCCGCGACGGAGCAAGCCTGCCCCGCGCTGTTGCGATCACGCTGCGGCTCCTACGGCTCACGGCTGTGGCGGCGGTGGCCGTGGCCCTCTGCGACATCGAACGGATCGCGGAACACGAGATCCTCCTGCCCTCGCGGGTGGCGGTCCTGATCGACTCCAGCGCGAGCATGTCGCTCGTCGACTCCGCCGCCGGACCGCCCGCGGCGAACGAGGCTGCGGGAACCGAGCCGGCCGCAGCGGCTGATCGCAGCACGAGGGCCCAAGAACTCCTGAAGGCCGGCGGTCTGCTGGCCGCGCTCGGAAATCGGCAGGAGGTGTCGCTCTGGAGATTTGACGCCGATGCCGAGCCGCTCGCCGCGGTGCCCCGCCGCGGCCCGGACGCCCCGGCTGCGGCTGCCGCGCCGGTAGCCGACTGGCAGGCGTCGGTCGCCGCCGGCGGATACGAAACCCGCTTGGGCGAGGCCGTGCAGCGGATCCTCGACCGGGAGCCGGCGGCGGCGCTCGCAGGCATCGTGGTGCTTTCCGACGGCGGCAACAACGCGGGCGTCGATCCGCTGGCCGCCGCCGACGCGGCCCGTCGAGCGGGAGTCGCGATCGAGGTGATCGGCATCGGCAGCGAGGTGCTCCCGGCAAATCTCCGGGTGGCCGACCTGGTCGCCCCGGCCCGGGTCTTCCCCGACGATGGGTTTGCCGTCACCGCGTATCTCCAGTCTCAGGGCATGGAAGGCCGGCGTGTGGAGGTGGAACTCCTCGAACAAGCAGACGGCCTCGGAGCGGCCCTCGGCCCGGGCCGGGTGCTCGGCAGCCGCGACACCCTGCTCGGCGGCGACGGCGACATCACGGCCGTGCGGTTCGACGTGGCGGGGCTCGTCACTCCGGGCAGCCGCATGCTCACCGTTCGCGTGCGGCCCCCGGCCACCGATCGGATCGCAGCCGATGACAGCCAATCGGCGGCCATCGAGGTGGTTGATCGGGTGACCGAGGTGCTGCTGATCGCCGGTGGACCCGGCCGCGAATATCAGTTCATGCGAAACCTGCTCGACCGCGATCCGAGCTTCGCCGTCGACGTACTCCTGGGCACGGCCGTGGAGGGCATCTCGCAGGACGCGCGACGAATCCTCGCCGCCTTTCCACCGTCGGACGAGTCGCTCGCGGAGTACGACGTGGTCGTGGCAATCGACCCCGATTGGCTGGCGGTCGGGCCGGCCGGCTGGTCGCGGCTGGAACGCTGGGTGTCGCAGGCGGGCGGCGGCCTTGTGCTGATCGCCGGCGGCATCCATCAGGACTCATGGCTCCGCGACCCGCGAAGCGAGCCGCTCCGCGGCTTGTTTCCGGTGCAGCTCCGCCCGGGTGAACAGCTGAGCCTGGGCGGACCGCTCGGCCGCGCCGAGCCGCTGCCGCTGGCCTTCACCCGCGACGGACTCGAGGCGGAGTTTCTCTGGCTGGCCGACAGCCGGGCCACGAGCGCCGCGGTCTGGGCTGAGTTTCCGGGCGTCTATGCCTGCGGGCCAGCCGACGAGCTGAAGCCGGGTGCCACGGCCTATGCCCTGGCAGCGCCGCCGAGGAGCTTGGCGAGCGAACCACAACCGATCTATCTGGCGGGCCAATATTATGGAGCCGGCTCCGTCATCTACGTCGGGAGCGGCGAGCTCTGGCGGCTCCGCGGCATCGACGACGCCGCCTACGAACGGCTCGTGCCGCAGCTGCTGCGACGTGTGTCCCAAGGCCGGCTCAGCCAGGGGGGCAGGCTGGCTCGGCTGCTTGTCGATCGTGATCGCCACCCCGTGGGGAGCACGGTGCACATGCGGCTGGTGCTGGCCGCCGAGCGGCCCGCCGCGGTGATCCCGCCGCTGACCTGCCGGGTGACCGGACCGACTGGCGAAACGCTCACCGTGCCGCTCGCCGCGAGCCCTGAGCGGCCCGGCACGCTCCTCGGTGGCTTCGTTGCCAGCCGGGAAGGAACCTGGCAGATCGAAGTCGATCCGCTGCCGGGCGAGGCCGAGCGGCTCGTCCACCGAATCCAGGCCCAGCTGCCCGACCGCGAGCTCGCCCGACCGCAGCTCGATCGCCCGCTGCTCGAACAGATGGCCGTCCGCTCGGGCGGCCGGGCATGGTTTCCCGAGACCGACGGCTGGACCGCCGCCGACGCGACAGCCCTGGCCGCGGCACTGCCCGATCGTTCCCGTCGCGAATACGAGGCCGGCGTGGCCGACCCGGGCTTCAAACAGACGCTGAACGCGATCCTGCTGGCGATCGGCTGCGGCAGCCTCTGCCTCGAATGGGTGATCCGCCGGCTCGTCAAACTCGCCTGAGGGCACGGGCCCGCTCCCGGCGGCTACGGCCACCATGGCGTTGGGGGAGCCGGGAACGGGGTCGCGCGCAGCCGACGGTGAATTTTGACTGCCAGCGAAGATCCACCATTCCCATCGGGCCCGCGATGTCAAAATCCGCCGGCGGCGAGCACGTGCCCCGTCCCGGCGGCTACCACCACCACCGGTTTTTCACCGCACACGCTCGACTCCGCTTCGCCCCGGGACGGTAAGGTGTCTTCGATGCCCGCATCCTCCGCACCATCTGCCGCGGTCCGCAGCCCGTTGGGCAGTCTCCTGGACCGCATCCGCCGCGAGGCGCGGCTCTGGATCTGGGTCGAGTCGCTCGCCCAGGTGGCGATGGCGGCGGCGGTCCTCGGCGGCGGACTCTTCCTGGTCGACTGGCTGCTCGAGCCGCCGGCCTGGGCCCGGGCCGCCGCCTCGGCCCTGGCAGCGGGCCTGATTCTCTGGCTGCTGGCAGCCCGGCTGGCAGCCCGGCTGGCCACGCCGCTTTCCGACGCGTCCTTGGCGTTGGCTCTGGAGCGGCGGCATCCCGGCCTGGGCGACGCGCTCTCGACGGCGGTCGGTCTTTCCGCAGCCAGCCGCGACCCAGTTGATCCCGAGCTGGTGGCCCGCACGACCTCCGTCGCCGCCTCGCTGGCGGCGACGCTCCACCCCGGCTCCGTGTTTCGGAGGCGCCGGCTGGTGGCGGTGGGCTTCGCCGGGCTGGGCGCGATTGCCGCCGTCGCCGGGGCCGCGTTGACCCGGCCCGACCTGGCCGAGACCTGGGCCCGGCGGCTCGTGCTGCTCGAAGACGTTCCTTGGCCGCGGCGGGTCGAGTTCGAGGCGGAGGGCTTCCGCAGCGGAGTCCGCAAGGTCGCGCGAGGCAGCGACGTGGACGTGGTGGTGCGGGCGCGGGCCAAGGGCCACATGCCGGAGAGTGTGACGCTTCGCGTCGGTGGTGCCGAAGGCTGGCGGAGCCTGCGGATGGGAACCCGCGGAGGCGGTGACGCTGCGGGCCAAACCTTTGGCCATGTGCTCGAACGGGTCATGGTCGACACGCCGCTGGAGGTGCGGGGAGGCGATGGTCGCCTCCGCGACCTCCGGCTCGAGGTGGTCGAGCCGCCGGCGATCGCCGATCTCGAGGTGCGGCTCAGGCTGCCCGCCTACCTCGGCGGACATGAACGACGGCCGCCGCCGCTGCGGGTGATCCCGGTGCCCATGGGCTCGGAGGTCGAGGTGGAGTTTCGCGCGACCAAGCCGCTCCAGACCGCGACCGTCATCGGCCGGTTCGCCGACCTCTCCGGCGGTCAACCGGAGCGGGTGCTGGCGGACTTTGGCCCCGACGCTGCGGGTGAGCCACGCACGTCACTCACCGTGCGGCTGCCGGCGTTGCTCGCCGACGCGGCAGTCGAGGTCACCGGCGCGGATGCCGACGGAATCGCCATCCGTGAGCCGTTTACGCTGCTCCTGTCGGCCGTGCCCGACACGCCGCCGGAGGTGACCATCCGACTGGCCGACGCATCAACGGCCGTGACTCCTGCAGCCCGGCTCAGGCTGGTGGGCTCGATCACCGACGACCATGGCGTCGCGGCGGCGGGAGTGCGGCTCGTCAGCGGCGATACCGACACGTTCGAGCCGCTCCCGCTGGCCGGAGGTGCCGCGGCGGTCATCGAACTGCCTGCGGAGGCTCCGGCGGTGGTCCCGCTCGAGCCGCTCGGGCTGGCCGCCGGAGACAGGCTCGAGGTGACCGTGACGGCCACCGACAGCTGCGGGCTCGATACGGGGCCGAACACCGGCCGGAGCGACACCTGGCCGCTCGAGGTGGTCACGCCCGATGCCCTGCGGGCGATGCTCGAAGCCCGTGAGATCCTGCTCCGGCGGCGGTATGAGGCGGCGATCGAAGATCTATCCCAGACCCGCCGCGGCCTGCCGGCGGTCGCGGATCGTGCCGCCAACCCGCGGCTGGCCGAGGCGGCCGCCCGCGCGGCAGGCGAGAGCCGGGAGATCGCCGCAGCGTTTCGAGCGATCCGCGATGAGCTCGACCTCAACGCCCTCTTGACGACGGAAATGGAGACCCGGCTTGTGACACAGGTGGCCGATCCCGTCGCAGCTCTGGCCCATGCCGACCTGGCAGAGATCGAGACGGCCGCCCGGGTCGCCCCGGCAGACGATCTTCCGCCGACCGATCTCGCCGGCTGTTGCGACCTGGCCCTCGAGCGGATGCGGGCGATCCTGGCACGGATGCTGGAACTCGAGTCGTACAATGAGGTGGTCGAGAAGCTCCGCAGCATGATCGACCTTCAGGAGTCGCTCCGGCGGGAAACCCTCGACCGGCAGCGCCGGCAGGCGCGTGAGGCGTTGGAGGGGCCATGATCAACCGAGCACGGGCGGGAGGGCTTGCTGAATGGTCGGCCGCCGGATGCAGAGGCCTGGGCTTGATCGTGTACCTGGTGGCCGCGCAGTTTGGGCTGCCAGCCGAGGCGAAGGAGGTGCGGTCCCCAGTTGCGGCAGGAACGCCGCTGGCCGAGCGGGAATCTGACCTCCTCCGTCGCTATTCGGAACTCGAGCGGTCGTTCCTCCGGCTCGCCGATCTCCTGGCGACGACCGACCCGCGACGGGCGGCGGTGCTGCGAGATGCCTTCGGCCAGGCCCGGGAGGCTGAGGTGGGCGATCGGCTCGCTCGGATCGTGTCGCTCTTGGAAGAAGAACGGCTGCTCGAGGCCGGCGCCGGCCAGGCCGGAGCGGTCGCTCAGCTCCGGGCGTTGCTCGCGCTCCTCGAAGCGGGCGGAGTCGACCGCAACCTCGCGGACACCAAGCAGGACGTGCGGGAATTCCTGGCGCGGATCGGCGGGCTGATCGCCCGGCAGCGAGACATCGAAGGATCCACGGAGGCCGGGGCCGACGACGCAGACCTGGCGGCGCGGCAACGGGACGCGGCCGACGCGGCCGCCAGGCTGGCAGACGATCTCGGCCAGTTCGCGGCTCGGATCGACGAATCGCCGCCCGCAGCGGAAGGCTCGCCGGCACCGCAGGATGAGGGCCAGCCGCAGCCTGCCGACGATGCCGGCCGCGGGGCAGGCGAGGCGGATGGGCCGCCCGGCAGTGAGCAGGCCGAGCCCGCGGTTGAAGAGGGCGATGGTTCTGAACCGATCGAGGACGACGACGAGGCGTCCCGCGCCCGGCGAACCGGCCAGCGGGTCGCGGCGGCGGAGGCTCGGATGCGGGCTGCCCGCCAGAAGCTCGACGAAGCCCGCCGCCGCGACGCCCGGGCCGAGCAAGAGCAGGCGATCGCGGAGCTCGAAACCGCCCGCGCCGAACTCGAAGAGATCCTGCGGCAACTGCGGGAGGAAGAGGTGGAGCGGCTGCTTGTGCAACTCGAGACGCGGATCCGCACCCTCCTGCGAATGGAGCGAAGCGTGCAGGCGGCGGCCGACACGCTCGCGGCGGCCGCGGCGATGTCGGTCCGCGAGCGGCAGCTGGAGGCCGCGCGGATCGGCCGAGAACAGGAGGCGGTGACGGCGGAGCTCGACCGGGCCTGGACCGTGGTGCGAGACGATGGCTCGGCGGTGGCCATCCCCGAAGCCCTCGCCCAGCTTCAAGACGACTCCCGGCAGGCCGCCGCAAGGTTCGCCGCCAGCGACGTGGGAGAGGCGACGCGGGCGATCGTGGGGGACATCCTGGCCGGACTCGAGGAACTCCTGGCGGCGCTCGAGAAGTCCCGCCGCGAGGACGACGCCGGCGAGCAGCCGGGCCCCGGCGGCGGCCGACCGCCGGAGCCGGGTGAACAGCCGCTCGTCGACAAACTCGCCGAGCTCAAGATGCTCCGCAGTCTGCAGATGCGAGTGAACGCCCGCACGGAACGGTTTGCCAGCCTGCTCGACGCCGGAGCGGAGGCCGCCGCCGAGCCGGCGCTGGTCGAAGCACTCCGCCGCCTCGCCGAACGGCAGCGGGCGATCGAACGGGCCGCCCGCGACATTGTGGCCGGACGGACGGAGTGAACCCTGGCCTACCCTTTCGAGCCGCGGCGTTTTCTCGGGCGACCCTGATGTGGCCGTGAGAAGACGGGCTTTATACTTGGGGCAAACCCCGATCTGTGGGATCGCATGGAGACGCGGCGGCGAGAACCTATGGAGCAGGGGCCCAGGTGCGGCGACAGGACGGTTTGAATCATGGAAACGGCTTCGATGATCCCCCTCCTGCTCACCCTCCTAATCCTGTCGGGCGGGAGTTGGCACGCGGCAGCGCGGGCCGACAGCGGGCCGCCGGCGGTCATCCGCGAACGCGATGCCGAGCTTGCCCGCGGGCCTTCATGGAGGCTGCCCTCCCGAGCCGAGGTGCAAGCCCGGGCCTTGGCATGGGCGGCGGAAGCCGCCGGCTCGGGCCCAGCCGCCGACCGGGTGGTTGAAAGGGTAGTTCAGGTGTGGGTCGACCCAGACGGGCGGCCGAGCAGCGGTGACCGCCGCGATCTCGTCGACGCCGCCATGGAGACGGCTGCGATCGTCGATCCCCGGGTCGCGGCAGTTCGCGGGAGCCTCGAAAACCCGGGCGGGCTCGCCACTGCG
>JBJOHE010000505.1:0-9148 GCA_046047895.1 Planctomycetota bacterium
CCACCCGGCTGCGGTCATCTGCCGACACCGCCACGGGCACCACGGCTCCGACGGCCGGGTCGTCGAACCGGGCGACCGCCGCATTGGCCCAGCCCTCCGTCGCCCTCCAGCCGGCGGCCAAGACATGCACCACCTCGCCACGGCTCAGGGCCACGCCAAGGTTCGCGCAGGCCGCCAGGCCGGTGCCGGTCGGTGCGTGCACAAACCGCACCTCCTCGCCGATGTTCCACGGGTCGGCGTAGGGCACCGCGAGGGCAGCGATGATCTCGCTGTCGGCCGGGCGATTCTCGAGCACGCTCACGAGCGTGTCTTCGAGGGCCACGACGTCGGTGGCTGGAATGACGATCGAGAGCCGTGCCGCCGGCTCGGTGCGCGGAATCATGACAGACATCTCCCCTTCCGACCACACCATGGGCCGGGGCAGGGCATCCCCCCTCAGGATGCCCCGACGAATGCGACTGGACGCTCTGCAGCGGCCGACGTGGCCGGCAGATCAGGCGGCGGCCCGCGTGGGCTGCAGTTCGGTGAACAGGTTCACCGTGTGGAGCATCTCGCCGTCGGCGTCGTAGAACTGCAGCACGCCGACGTCGATCAGCCACATCGCGAACATTTCGGTCACGCGATAGCAGCGTGCCACGCACCGACCGCGATCGATCCGGATGTTTTCCTGCACGTCGGCGACATCGCCGGCGTCGGCACCCAGCTTGAGGAAATGGCTCGCGACCAGACCGCGGACATCCGCGGCGTTCATGTGCAGGCGCATGACGTGCAACCTCCTGTTGCGGGCTTTCGAATCGACCTCATGTCGATCGGGCCGGGGAACCTACCGGGGAAGGCCCGGTGAAGAAAGGCTGGTTTGCGAGCCAGGGCCGATCTCTTCAGGTTTCCGTACCCGCCGCTCCAGGAGTAAGCATCGGCCGGTCTTCCCGCCGGCAATCACAGCGGGAACTGCCCTCTCTCCAATTCATAAAGTCGGCAAGACTTGCCCAAACCGCCGGCTCGCCGTGGGCCGCCCGCTCTCGCGGCGTCAGCTCAGCCGCTCGGTCCACGCGGGGCTCGCATACCGTTCTCGCACGAGCGCCGCCACGCGGTCTGCGGGCCAGGCCGTGCGGCAGCGGGTGGCGGCGAAGGCCTGCCGCACGGCCGCTTCCAGCGCGGGCCGGCCGAGGCCGAGGTTCGCCAAAAAGGCTGCGTGGTCTCGGCGGGCTCGGTAGGCGGGCTCCCGCGGTGGATGCCGCAGGACGCGGCCGATCAGTTCGAGATCGAAGGCATCAAGGAGCGTGCCATGGTAGAGCACTCCCCCCCGCCGCACCCGCAACGCATTGCCCGACACCTTCCGCTCGCCGTCGGAGCCGGCCACCGCCAGATCGCTCGAGCCCCGCCGTACCACCGGTCGACCGGCCGCCACGAGCGCGGCTGCCAGCGGGTCGAGCACGGTCGCGTGGATCCGCTCGATCGCCGGCGGCGCGGCCGGCAGCGACGCGACCACCGTCCACATCAGGCAGCCTGGGCCGAGCACCACTGTCAGGCCGCCGCTGGGTCGCCGCAGGATCGTCACGCCCTCCCGCTCGCAGGCGCCTCGATCGACCTCCTCGTCGATCCGGCTCGACGAGCCCACTACCACCGTCGGCTCGGCAGCCATCCAGGTCCGGATCACGGGCCGATCGAGCCGGCCTTCGTGGGCGGCCTCGAGCAGCGCCTCGTCGAGCGCGAGATGGTCGGCCACCGTGGACAGGCCAGGCTCCAGCCACTCCGCCGGCGCGGCTGGTCCGAGCACGAACGCATCGCCCCCGAAGCCAGTCGCGGCCTCCGGTGGCGGTTCGGCCTCTGGCGGCGGGGAACTGGTGGTTTGACGCACGATCCTGCGCTCCTAGACTTTCGTGCATGACGGCAGATCACGCCGGCATGCCCACCCTCGCTGGTTTCCGATGGCCGACTCGCCCCGTCGCTCCTACTCGCCCGATTCACTGCCACCGGTCGAGCCTCCCAGCGCGGGCTTTCTCGTGCAACTGTTCCTCGTGCCCGCCCTGATCGTGGGCATCATCGTGAGCGTGTGGCTGGCCTTCCATTGGTTGGCCCAGCTGGGCAACGATCCCCAGGCATACGTCCGCACCCTCCGGCGGAATACGGAAGGCCGCTGGCAGGCGGCTCTCAATCTCGCCAACGACCTCCGGGGGCCGGGCGGCGCGGCGCTCAAGGCCGATGCCGGACTCGCCGGGGAACTCGCCTCGATCCTCGCCGACGAGGTGAAGAGCGGCCGGCCGGCCGGCAGCGGACATTCGGCCGAGCAGTCGCGAACCCTCTGCGTCTATCTCTGCCGCGCCCTCGGCGAGTTCACGGTGCCCGAGGCGGCTCCACCGCTGGTGGCCCAGGCTGGCGATGTGGCCCAGCCGGAGGTCGCCCGGGCGGCGGTCGAGGCCCTGGCGGTGCTCGCGACGAACCTGGCCGCCGCGGGTTCACGGTTTGCCGACCCCGCGGCTGTGACCGCCGCCGTTCTGAACGAGACCCGCTCCAGCGACGATGGCCTGCGGTCGAGCGCCGCCTATGCGCTCGGCGTGGTCGGCGGCAACGGGGCGAAGGAGCGGCTCGAGACGCTCTGCGGCGATCCCGCCGACGACGTGCGGTACAACGCGGCGCTCGGCCTGGCTCGGCTTGGCGACCCTGCCGCCTACGAGACGCTCGCCGAAATGCTCGCCCTGCCAGACGTGGCCGCGCCGCCGGGTGATCCCGAGGCCCAGGCCGAGCGATACAAGCGGGCGATGGTGGTGGTCAACGCGCTCAAGGGCGTGGGGCTGCTCGTCGACCAGGCCGGTGAGCCGCCGCCCGCGGGCATCCTTCAGGCGGTCGAGGCCCTTCGCGATGACGGCATCTCCGACGTGCGACAGGGATCGGCGGCGCTTGTCCGCCGGATCGAACGGCTCGGCACCGAGCCGGCCGCTCCGTAGGCTGCCGCGAGGTGCGGGCGGGCCCGTGGGCTCATGAGAGAAACTCGTCGAGCGCCTCCCGCAGCAGGTCGGGATCCGCGGCCATGCCGGTGAGCGACTGAAAGTCGATCGCGGCCTGCACGGAGCGGATCTCGAGGCCGTCCACGAAGCAGCAGCCCGCGGCGGCCGCTTCCGGCGGCAGGCCGGCCTCAGGATCGAGATCGGCAAACACGATCTCGGCTCGGAGGTCGTCGAGTGGGAGCCGCTGATCCATGGCCCTGACGATGATTCCCGCGTCGGCGGGCACGGTGAGCCGGTCGCCCCATTCGCCGAGCGTGACCACCTGGGCATGCACGCCGGCCAGATCGTGGGCGAGCTTCTCCGCGGCCTCGGTCTGGGGAGCGGCCACCGTGATCGGCCCGGCGGTCGCCAGGGCCAATTCGAGCGCCACAGCGCGGGCCGTCAGCCCGGCCCCGAGCAGAAGCACGCCCCGGCCCACCGGATCGACATGCGCCCGGAGCGCCTCGACCACCCCGCGGCCGTCGGTCATGTGGCCCACGAATCCCGCTGCCGATCGTTCGAGCAGTCCCACGCCGCCGGCGAAGCTGGCCGCGGGACTGGCCGAATGCACCAGCGGCAGCGCCAGCCGGCGGAGCGGGCCCGAGAGCAGGCAGCCGCGAAACCCCAACGCCGCCGCGCCGGCCACCGCGTCGGAGAGCCGGTCGGCCGCAACGTCGCAGGTGATGATCTGCCAGTCGAGGCCCGCCGCCTGGAATGCCCGTTCGAAGAGATACTGCGCGGGGTTGCCCGCCGCCGGCGCGCCGAGCACGGCGATGATCTCCTCAAGCGCGGAACTCGTCATCCAGGGCCATCCTTCCTTGGACGTCGCCCACCGGCCCGTCCGGTTGCCGGTCAGACGATGACGTGCGTCGCCGCCACGAACCGCGGATCGGACCGGATCGGATCGAAATCCCGCTCCGCCCCCGTCAGATCCCGAAACCTGGAGTCGAGCGAAATCGCCCGAGTCAGGTAATCGATCGCCGTGGCGACGTCGCCCGCCAACGAATAATAGCAGGCGAGGTTGTAGAGCAGGATTGGCTGATCGGGTGAGGCGGTGAGGCCCGACTGCAAGGCCGCGATCGCGTCACCGAGCCGCCCGAGCCGCTTGAAGCACCAGCCGAGGCCGAGCCACACCTCGAGCCGCTCTGGTCCCGCCACCGAGGCGCGGGTGAGCGGCCCGATCGCATCCTCCCACGAGCCCATCGCTCGGAGCGCTTCCCCTTCGATCAGGCTGGCGAGTCCACCCTGGCGGGTCTCGTCGGGCAGTTGCCGCAACTCTTCCAACGCCCGTTCGAGCAACCGCCGCGCCTTGGGAGGCGTTTCGGAGTCGGGGCCCACCAGGAGTTCGCCAAGCTCCAGATAACCCGCCGCCCGCCGAAGCAGCATCTGCCTGGGCGGACCGCCGCCGGCGTCGCCTGGGTGGATTTCAGGATGCGTGGCCTCGGCAGACATGCAGATGGCTCCAGTGAAAGGCGGTCGCCCGCGCTCGCCTCCGATTCTAGAACCGCAGCCACCCCGGGCCCAGTTCCTGGATTCTCTACGCAGCCCAGACCTCCGAGGATCGCCCGATTTGGAACCGTCTGGCCTGTTTTTTTGCCGATCCGCACGAAAAACCAGCCAACGCGACACTCTTTCTGATGGGCGGCCCCGCGGTCTGGCCCGCCGCTCTCTCCCGGAGACCCTGCCATGCGACTCACCCTTCGGACCCTGCTCGCCTGGATCGACGATGTCTTGCCGCCGGGCGAGCGGGACGAACTCGCCGCCAAGGTTGCCGAGAGCCCGGTCGCCCCCAAGCTCGTGGAACGGATTCGCGAGGCGATCGAGGACCCGCATGCCGCCCCTCCGGCCGGCGACAGCGGCCCCGATGATCCGAACGCCGTGGCGGAATACCTCGACAATGTGCTGCCCGTCGACCAGCTCGAGGGCTTCGAACGTCGCTGCCTGGAGTCGCCGACGCACCTGGCCGAGGTGGCCGCCTGCCACCGGCTGCTCGCCGAAGCCGCCCGCGGTGCCGAACAGCTCGCGGCCCCCGAGAGCGAATCCCGGCGCACGCTGATCCGACGCGTGGCCGCAGCGCTCGCCCACGAGGCCGTGGAGCCTGAGGCGATCGACTCGGAGGCAGCGGCCGCCGCCGTCGCGATCGCGACGGCGGAGCAGGCACCGGTGGCCGCGATCGAGACTCGGCCGATCCACGAGGAGCGAGCCTCTGTCTGGGCCTGGCTCGCTGCGGCGGCGGCTGTGGCGCTGCTTGTCGTGTTAGGTGGCCTGCTCGCGCGGGCGATTTGGCCCGCGCCGCGAAGTCCAGTCGGTGAGCTCGCTGCTCGCAACGCACACTCGGCGCCCGAGGCGGTCCCGGCCGACGATGCCCCGGCGGAGCCTGCTGCCCCGCTTCCTGCCGCGCCGGTTTCTGGCAACGAGGTCGCGGCCGCGCCGCAGGCCGCGATCGCACCAGCCGCTCCGCCCGTCGCGCAGCCAGCCGTGCCGCCAGCCGCGGCTGTGCCGTTGCCCGAGATGGCCATCGCCGGCGAGGCCGCTTCAGCGCAGGCCGCCGCTGGCGACGATCCCGAAGTCGAACCCACAGGCGAGCCCGCCGCCTCCGAGCCAGCCGTGGCCCGGGCCAGAGTGGCCGCCGGCGATCCGCTGCTGCGTCGCATGGCCGCCGCCGACGCTCGCTGGCAGCCGAGCCTCGCAGGCGAACCGCTCACCGACGGCGACAGCCTGCTCGCGGCAGCCGTCTCCTACCCCGTGATCGAACGTGGAGACCTCCGCATCCGCCTGCTTCCGGGCACGCAGGCCATGCTTGCGACCGACCCCGACGGAACTCCGCGGATCGAGATCCTGTTTGGCCGCGGCGTGGTCTGGACGGACGCCGCAGCCGGCGCGGCCGTGGGTGTGGCAGCCGGCGGACTCACGGGGCGTGTGCCGCTCGGCACTCGCCAGCCGCTCGGCATCGAGGTGCAGCTCGTGCATGAGCCCGGCGACGATCCTCGCCTCGTGCCTCCGGGCCAGCGGGCGATGATCTATGCCACCGGAGGCGTCGACTGGCACCAGGCCGGAGCAGGGCCCCCGCTGGCCGGGATTGCGGCGACCCAGCCACTGCCGCCGCGGAGCAGCCTCGGCTGGACGTCGTCGTCGGCCGATCAGGCGGGGCTCGACCTCGATCAGGGGGAGCCTCGCTGGCTGAGGCAGCAAAAGCCTGATGACCGCCCGAGCCAGGCTGCAGGGGCCGCGATCGCCGCCTGCCTGGCGAAGGTGCCCGCGGGAGGCTCTGCAGTTGACGCAGTTCAAGACCTCGCCCGCGACCTTCGCCCCGAGATCAGGATGGCAGCTGCCAGCACGCTGGCATCCCTGGGCGACTTCGATGAACTCGTGCGGTTACTCGCCGCCGATACCGCAGCCAACCCGCTCCGCGAGGGCCAGTGGCGGGCGCTTGTGGCCGACACGATTCCGCTCGCGCTCGGGCGGGGGGCGAATGCGGCCGCCCGGCTCGAGGCTGCGTTTCTGGCCCACGGCCCGGCCGGCCGTGGGCCAGAACTCTACCGGCTCGCCTGCGGTTTCAAACCGGCTGACCTCGCTGCGGTGGGCTCGGAGGAGGTCCTTGCCGCGCTCGACGATCCGCAACTGGCAGTGCGGAGGTTTGCCGCGGTGGGGCTTGAGCAGGCGGTGGGCGACGCTGAGTCGCTCGCCCGCTATCGGCCCGACCGCGCGGCCGGGGCCAATCAGAAGGGCATCGCCTGGTGGCAGGCGCGGATCAAGGCTCTCGCTGCCGGGGGGGCGGCCGGGCCTGATCGGCCGTGATCTCGGGCCTGAACCCCGTGAGACGCGAGGATTGTGGCCCTTGAATTGCCGCGGCTCCTCGGGCGGTGATATGCTCCGTTGGATCGTCGGCAGAAGTCTGTCGGCGGCTGCCCGTCACCCCGAGGGGATGTCCCGGTGCAAGTCAATGTCTCAACCCGGCATGGGCACCTGAGCCCGGCCTCGCAATCGAAGATCGCGACCAAGGTGTCGCGGCTGAAGCGGTATTTCGACCGGATCACGGCCCTCAATGTGACGGTCGACCTGGGCAACCAGGCCCTCCCGGCCGTTGAAATCGTGGCCTCGGCCGAGCATTTCCACGACATGGTCAGCCACGAGCGGGCCGCGCAGCTCTGGCGGAGCATCGACGGGGCCGTGCAAAAGCTCGAGCAGCAGCTGCGGAAACACAAGGAAAAGGTCCGCGACCACAAGCATGTTCAGTCGGGGCGGCGGGTCGACTGATCGCCCCCGTCCACACCCCCCCTCCCGCCCCGTCCGGGGCACCATCCAGCATGAAGTTTTCTGATTTCGTCGCCACGGAAGCGATTCGTTCCCACGTCGATGCCGACACCAAGGAGGGCGTGATCCGTGAGATGGCGCGGGCCCTCGTCGATGCCGGCAAGATCGCCACGGCCGACGAAGAGAGCATCATCAAGGCGATCATGAAGCGCGAGGATCTCGGCAGCACCGGGATCGGCCGGGGTGTGGCCGTGCCTCATACCAAGCATCCCGGCGTCAATCGCCTGGTGGGTACGGTGGCGGTCAGCCCCGAGGGGATCGACTTCGAGAGCCTCGATGGCGAGCCGGTGCAGCTCTTTTTTCTGCTCGTCTCGCCGCCCGATCGGCCCGGAGACCACCTCCGGGCGCTCGAGAGCATCTCGCGGCAGTTGCGAGACGAATCGTTTTGCAAGCTGCTCAAGGCGGCGAAGGAGCCGGTGGACATCCAGCACTTGCTGGAGGAGGCAGACAGCCACGGGGTAGTGTCCTGACATGGCCGCCGACAGCCCTGAATCAGTGCACGAGGCCGGCGGGCCGCCGCCACGGGAGGAGACCGTCTCCCGTGAGGTGGTCGTCGCCATCAGCCAGGGATTGCATGCCCGGCCGGCTGACCTGGTGGCGCGGGAAGCCCGCCGCTGGCAGTCTCGGATCGAGCTGGTGGGGCAATCGCAGCGGGCCGATGGCAAGAGCATTCTGGATCTGCTCACGCTCGCCGCCGAAGCGGGCACGAGGCTGGTGGTGGAGGCGACCGGGCCGGATGCCCGCGAAGCCCTCGAGGCGATCGGCAGCCTCTTCGACCGCAACTTCAACGAACCCGCGGGCAGCCAGAACACCTGATCGCTGCCGGCGGCCGCGGCGCCCGCCATGCTGAAACTCCAGGGAATCGCCGTCTCGCCCGGTGTCACGATCGGCGAGGCGCTCGTGCTCGATGCGGAAGGCTTCCGCATCCCCCGACGGTTCGTCGAGCGGAGCGCCGTCGACACGGAACTGGCCAGGCTCTCCCATGCGGTGGCCGAGACGGCCCGGGAGATGGAGCAGAATCGCGACCGGATCCATGCGGAGCTGGGCGAGCAGTACGCGGCGATCTTCGACGCCCACCTGGCGATGCTCCACGACCCGCGGCTCCAGCAGGAGCTGACGGCCGCCGTGCGGGATCGCAACTGGTGGCCCGAGTATGCCGTGAGCCGCACGCTGCGGCGGTATGCGAAGGTGTTCCAGAGCCTCGACAACCACATCTCGCAGCGGGCCCACGACATCTACGACATCGAGAAGAGCCTGCTGCGAAACCTGCTGGGGCAGCGGCGGGAGACGCTGGCGGCGATCTCGCAGCCGGTGATCGTGCTGGCCCACAACCTCACCCCGAGCGAGACGGCGAATCTTGACCGCCGGTTCGTGAAGGGCTTCGCCACGGAACTGGGCGGCCCCGGCAGCCACACGGCGATCGTGGCCGAGGGCCTCGAGATTCCGGCGGTGGTGGGCATCGGCCCGTTCCTCGCGGACGTGTCTGGCGGCGAGCCGGTGATTCTCGACGGCAATGAAGGGCTCGTGATCCTCCAGCCCGACGAGGAGACGATCGCCCGCTACCGGCTGGAGGAGGAGGCGGCCAAGACCGTAGCCGCCCGGCTCGACCGGCTCCGCGATCTGCCGGCCGAGACCACCGACGGCGTCCGCATCCAGATCATGGGCAACATCGAGTTTCCCAGCGAGGTGGAGCAGTGCATCAGCCGTGGGAGCGACGGCGTGGGCCTCTACCGGACGGAGTTTCTCTACCTCACGAGCCGGCGGGAGCCGACCGAGGAAGATCACTACGAGGCCTATGCGGCGGTGGTCACCGCCATGCAGGGCAAGCCGGTGGTGATCCGCACGCTCGA
>JBJOHE010000506.1:0-4534 GCA_046047895.1 Planctomycetota bacterium
AGATCTTCCGGCAGTCGATCCCCCGCCAGGTGAGCATGCCGCAGGCCTTCCGGCGGGCCGGCTATTTCGTGGGCCGGATCGGCAAGCTCTATCACTACAACGTGCCCAAGTCGATCGGGACGAACGGTCACGACGACCCGGCCTCGTGGGAGCTCGAGCTCAATCCCGCTGGCGTCGATCGGCTCGAAGAGGAGCCGGAGATCTTCTCGCTCCGGCCGGGGCAGTTCGGGGCAACCTTGAGTTGGTGTGCCTCGCCGCAGCCGGATGCCCGGCACACCGATGGCATGCTCGCCGCCGACGCAGAATGGGTGCTCGAACGGTGCGCCCGGGACCCGAGCCGCCCCTTCTTTCTGGCCGTCGGGTTTTTCCGCCCGCACACGCCCTACGTGGCGCCGCGCGATCCCTACTTTGGCTGGCATCCCGAGGCGGAGATGCCGATCGTGACCGGAGTCGAAGCAGACCAGGCCGATTTGCCGCCGCCGGCACTCGGCAGCTTTCACAAGGAGGAGGCGACGCTGACCGCCGAGCAGCGGCGACAATGCCGACAGGCCTACAACGCGAGCATCAGCTTCATGGACGCCCAGGTGGGCAGGGTGCTGGCGGCGGTGGATCGGCTCGGCCTTGCCGACGACACGATCATCGTGTTCACGAGCGACCACGGTTACCACATGGGCGAGCATGGCCTGTGGCAGAAAATGAGCCTCTTCGAGCAGAGTGCCCGGGTGCCGCTGGTGATCGCCGGGCCTGGCGTGAAGCAGGCCGGCGGCGTGGCGAAGGCCCCGGTGTCGCAGGTCGATCTCTTTCCCACCCTGGCGGCGCTCTGCGATGTGGCCACCCCCGACAATCTCCAGGGCCAGAGCCTCGTGCCGCTTCTCGCCGATCCGGCCGAGCCCGGTCGGGGCTGGGCGCTGACGCAGGTCACCCGCCGCGACGGAAAGAATCGGTTTTTCGGCTACTCGCTCCGCACGCCCCGCTGGCGGTATACCGAGTGGGACGACGGGCGGGCCGGACGCGAGCTCTACGACCACGAGACCGATCCCGGGGAGCTGACGAATCTGGCCGAAGCTCCCGCCCACGCAGCCACGGTTGCCGATCTTTCGGCGACCCTGCGGCAGGCCGCCGCCGCGACCTATCCCGCCGACGGCCAGATCCCCGAGGTGAAGCCCGGCGGCTGGGAGATCAGCCTCCAGGATTGAGCGCTACGCGAAATACGGAGCCAGTATGTTCCGGGCCGTTCGCAGGGCGGCGATCCGGCCCTCCAGCGTTTTTCCGAAGGTCTCGTCTTCCACCTCGATGCAGACCGGCCCGTCGTACCCCACCCGCCGCACCTCGGCGAGAAACCGGCCGCAGTCGAGCTCTCCGAAGCCAGGAATGCGGGGCTGATGCCAGCGGGCCGGGAAGTCGAAGCGGCCCACGTCGTTCAGCGCCTGCGGATCGAGCCGCACGTCCTTCATGTGGAGATGGAAGAGCCGGTCGCGGAACGGTTCCAGTGGTGAGAGCGGATCCATGCCCTGAAGCACAAAGTGGGAAGGATCGTAGTTGAGCCCGAACGCTGGTGAGCCGAGGTCGGCAAAGGCCTGCCGCCAGATCGCCGGCGTGGTGAACAGGTTCTTGCCTCCGGGCCATTCGTCAGCCGTGAACAGCATCGGGCAGTTCTCGATCGCGATCCGCACGCCCTGCTCCTCGGCGAACTTCACGAGCGGCCGCCAGGTCTCGAGAAACTGAGGCCAGTTCTCCGCCACCGTCCGCCGCCAATCACGGCCGACGAAGCTCGTGACCGTGTCGAGCCCGAGGAGCGGGGCCGCTGCGATCAGTTTCCGGAGATGGGCGACTGCCGGTTCGGCCACCGCGGGATCGGGATCGAGGGGGTTGGGGTAGAAACCAAGCGCGCTGAGCGACACGCCGTGGTGAGCGCAGCGACTACGGATTTCGTCGGCCTTGGCCTGGGTGAAGTCGGTAATGTCGACGTGGGTGACCCCGGCGTACTTTCGCTCCGCCTTGCCCGGTGGCCAACACATCGCCTCCACGCAGGCGAAGCCCTCCGCCGCCGCGAATCCGAGCACCTCGTCAAGCGAGTATTCGGGCAGGATCGCCGAGACGAATCCGAGTCGCATGGCCGTTGTCTCCAGAGGTCACTTTGCCAATCGCACCCGACAGAGCAGCGAGTCGGCGGTGATGAACAGCGTTCTGCCGTCCTCGCCGAACGTGCAGTTGGCGGTGGGCCGGCCGGTCAGCAGCGTGCCGAGGTGGGTGCCGTCGGGGGCGAACACGAGCACTCCTCCAGGGCCGGTCGCAAACAGGTTGCCCGCGGGATCGACGGCGAGCCCGTCGGGAAGGCCGGGGCGGCCAGGGGGCAGGGTCTTGGCGTCGAAAAAGATGCGGCCTTCGTCGAGCGAGCCGTCGGCCTGCACCGCAAACGCCCGCCAGAGCGGGGCGGCCGAATCCGATTGGGCCACGTAGAGGGTCTGCTCATCCGGTGAAAGCCCGATCCCGTTGGGTCTCGTCATCGTTCCGCACACGAGCTTCAGCCCGCCGTCGGGAGCCAGGCGGTACACCCCGCAGACGTCGAGTTCCCGCAGCGGATCATCCCAGTTCTTCGGCAGCCCGTAGGGCGGATCGGTGAAGTAGATCGCCCCCGACGAGTGGACGACTAAATCGTTGGGGCTGTTGAGCCGCTTCCCCTGGTAGGAGTCGGCAAGCGTCCGCTTCCCTCCCCCCGGTTCGAGTCGAGAGAGCCGTCGGTCGCCATGCTCGCAAAGCAGCAGCCGGCCCTCATGGTCGATCGCCAAGCCGTTGGAGCCGGGCTCGCGACCGTAGCCGGCCGGCCCGGTGAACCCGGCCGGCTCCAGAAACACATCGAGCCCCTTGCCGGGCTGCCAGCGGTTCACGCGATTCCGGGGAAGGTCTGAGAAAAGCAGGCAGCCCGCCGGCAGACCTCCCCGGTCGGTCGCGACCCAGACCGGCCCCTCGCTCCAGAGGAATCCCATCGCGAGCACCTCGATCGTCGCATCCAGCGGCACGAGGGCATCGAGCCGCGGGTCGAGCCTTTCGATCGAGCCGACCGTAGGGTTCGGCCGCTGGGCCTTCGCCGGAACCGATCCGGCCGTGACGAGGGCGAGGGCGACGAGACAAACCAAATGACGTGGCATGGCGAGGTTCCCCGATTGACGGTCCCATAAGGCCGCTACTCTACCGCAACGGCGCTGGATGTGAGGCAGGGGTTCCAGCAGGCCTTTGGGGGGAGGTTTGCAGCCTGCCCATGGTGGGGACGTTTCTCAATCGGGTTCCCGCTGACCTGCGTCGGCTCCTTGATGCGACGTCACCTGGGAGGCCGGGGTCGCCCGTATCCCCTCGCCGGACGTTCGCTCCGGGCCGACCAATTCGCCTGCGGCGAATCGGTGCCCGTGCCCTTCGCTCACTCCGAGGCAACTGCGCTTCGCCATCCTGGCTTCGCTGGTTGCCTAGGCCGGCTCAGGGATACGGGCGACCCCGGCCTTGAAACCCTGTTCGAAGTGCTCGTGGCAGTGCTCGTGGGGCCTGTGTACCAGTTGACCTGTGGCCGCGGGCTTGTAGCCTGCGGAATGCGGCCACGATTCGTCTTCAGCAGGTTGTTTCACCCATCTGCGTACGCCCGCCGCAGGGCGTCACGGATGCCCCTGCACCGCTGACGCAACCGGGGGCCTATCGATTCGGCCGGTAGCCGACCGACTTGCGGGGTCGGGCCTGTTTCTTGCCGGCTCGCGGCCGGGAACGCTTGCCGCCGCGGATGTGGTCGCCGGAGGTGGACTCGGTGAAGGCCTGCGTCGCCTCCCGCCGCTTCCGGTCGAGGGCTTCCTTGGGAGGGCGGTCGGGAATCAGGCAGTCGCAGCCGCTGCCGATCAGATCCTGGCGGCCGGCTTGTTCCAGGGCTCGCCGCACCTCGAACCAGTTCTCCGGCTTGAAGAACTGAAGCAGGGCCCGCTGCATCCGCCGGTTCTTCAGGCCCTTCGTCACCTTCACCGGCTGCTTCGTCATCGGATCGAGGCCGGTGTGGTACATGCAGGCCGCGATGTCGAAGGGGCTGGGAATGAAATCCTGCACCTGGTCGGGCTTGTAGCTGTTCTGCTTGAGGAACACCGCCAGTTCGATCATCTCCTCCACGTCGCTCCCGGGATGGCTGGCGATGAAGTAGGGGACGGTGTATTGCTTTCTGCCCACCCGGCGGCTGGCCGCCTGAAACTCCCGGTCGAATTCCAGGTAGTCGTTGGCCGAGGGCTTCTTCATCAGCCGAAGCACCTCTGGATCGACGTGTTCCGGGGCCACCTTCAGATGTCCGCCGACATGATGAGCGGCGAGTTCCTGGAGGTATTCGGGATCCTGGCGAGCCAGGTCCATCCGCACGCCGCTGGCCACGAGCACCCGCTTGACGCCGGGCACACTGCGGGCCTCCCGCATCACCTCCTTGAGCGGGCCGTGATCGGTGCCCAGGAGCTTGCAGACCGTCGGGTGCACACAGGAGAGCCGGCGGCACTTCGCCTCCACCTCCGGCCGGCTG
>JBJOHE010000507.1:0-3057 GCA_046047895.1 Planctomycetota bacterium
CGATGATCGTGGCGGCCCACCGCCGGTTCGTCTACCAGGAGCTGCTGATGCTCCAGCTGGCGTTGCGGATGCATCGCGGTCAGCAGAAGCGGGCCCATGCGGCTCCGCAGATCGCCGTCGACGCCCGGCTCGACGCCCGGATTCGGGCCCGATTTCCCTTCGAGTTCACACCGGCCCAGCGGAAGGTTTGTGGCGAGATCGCGGCCGACCTCGCGAGGCCGGAGCCGATGAACCGGCTGCTCCAGGGCGATGTGGGCAGCGGCAAGACGGCCGTTGCGATCTACGCGATGCTCGCCGCGGTGGCCACGCCGGTGAGGCTCGGAGCGGGAGATGCGCCGGCGGAACCGGCCTCCGGTGAGAAGCCGGCCCGTTATCAGGCGGCGATCATGGCCCCGACCGAACTGCTGGCTCGGCAGCATTTCGCGGGTCTTGAGCGGCTACTCGCCGGCACCGGCGTGGAGGTGCAATTGCTCGTGGGCGGCCAGACGGGAAAGCAGCGGGAAAAGATCCTCGAACGGATCGCGGCGGGCCAGACCGACATCGTGGTGGGCACCCAGGCGCTCGTCTGTGGCGGGGCGCGGTTTCGGCATCTCGGGCTCGTGGTAATCGACGAGCAGCATCGCTTCGGCGTGCTCCAGCGGGCCGTACTCCAGCAGGGGGAGGCTGAGCCGCACACGCTCGTGATGACCGCCACCCCGATCCCGCGGACGATCGCGCATGCCGTCTACGGCGATCTCGACATCTCGGTGCTCGACGGCAAGCCGCCCGGGCGGCAGCCCGTGGCCACCTACCGGGTGAGGCCGGCCGAGCTCGACCGCTGGTGGGATTTTTTTCGTGGCAAGCTTGCGGCTGGCCGCCGGGGCTACGTGGTGGTGCCGGCGGTCGAGGAGTCGAAGCGGGAGCTGGCGAGCATCTCCTCGGCCTTCGAGGAGCTGGCCAATGGCCCGCTCGAAGCCTTCCGGCTGGGCCTGATGCACGGCCGGCTCAAACCCGCCGCCAAGGCCGGCATCATGGAGGATTTCCGCAGCGGCCGGCTCGACGTGCTCGTGGCGACGAGCGTGATCGAGGTGGGGATCGACGTGCCCGAGGCCACGATCATGACGATCCTCGACGCCGAGTCGTTTGGCCTCGCCCAGCTCCATCAGCTTCGCGGCCGCGTGGCACGCGGCAGCACCCAGGGCATTTGCGGGGCGGTGACGCCGTCCGGCGACGAGCCCCATCCGCGGGTCGACGCCTTTGTGGCCAGTTGCGACGGCTTCGAACTGGCAGAGCAGGATCTCCGGCTCCGCGGCCCCGGCGACCTCGTGGGCACGCGGCAGAGCGGGGCCCCGCCGCTCTATCTCGCCGACCTGCTTCGCGATGGCGCGGTCGTGGCCGAGGCCCGCCGCGACGCCCTGGCGATCTTCGAGGCCGATCCCGAGCTCGCCGATCCGAAGTATGACCGGCTCCGGAAGCTCGTGATCGACCGCTGGGGCGAGATGCTCGGCCTCGGCCAGGTGGGCTGAGGCGACACGACCTCACCGAATTCTCACAGCTTTTCGCGCTGCGGGGTTGCCCCGGCTGAGGGTACGGTTTCTCTTGAGAGAGGCCAGGTCGCGTCTGCGGGCGGCGCGGTGCGCGAGACAGGGCTCCTCGCCTCGACGGAGCCAAAGGGATGCGGATTCGTTCCCTGTTCATCTCCGACGTCCACCTTGGCTGCCGCTTTTCACGGGCCGAGGAGCTGTTTGCCTTCCTGGGCAGGATCGAGCCCGATCGGCTCTATCTCGTCGGCGACATCATCGACGGCTGGAAGCTGAAGCGGTCGTTCTACTGGACCGACACTTCGAGCTTCGTGGTACGCCGGATCCTGGGCATGCTCAAGCGGGGCACGCGGATCGTCTATGTCACGGGCAACCACGACGAGTTTCTTCGCACCTTCTCGCCGCAGGCCTTCGGCCACATGGAGCTCGTCGACCTCTGCGTTCACGAGACGGTGGACGGCCGGCGGCTGCTCGTGATCCATGGCGACTTCTTCGACCACCTCACGAAGCACGCCGCCTGGGTCTACCACCTCGGCGATCGGGCCTACACCCTGGCCCTGCATCTCAACAAGTGGATGAACATCGCCCGCCGGTCGCTCGGCTATCCTTATTGGTCGTTCTCATCGCTGCTCAAGAGCAAGGTCAAGCGGGCGGTGAACTTCATCAATGACTTCGAGCACTTCGTGGCCCGCTACACGAAGAAGAAGGACTGCACCGGCGTCATCTGCGGCCACATTCACGTGCCGGCGATCAGGCAGATCGACGGGGTCGACTATTTCAATTGCGGTGACTGGATGGAGCACTGCACGGCGCTCGTGGAGCATCTCGACGGCCGGATCGAACTGGTCGATCACACCTGGCTGGAAGGCCAGCCGACGGTGCAGGAGGAGCCGGCAGAGTCCGACACCCAGTTTGAACCGGCAATCGCCGCGATGCTTTCCCCAAAGCTCTCCGTGGCACCGAACGAAAAACCTCGCGTGGCCTGACGGCCACCGAATCGTTCACTGCAGGAAATGGCAGGAAGCAGATGCCTGCCGTCGCCCGCCGGGCCTCAAGCCTGGCCGACGGGCTCGACCGACCGCCAGCCGCTGTCGTTTCGCTCGACGCGGCGGTAGAGCGTGTCCCGCTCGACCGGCTCGCGGCCGGCCTCGCGGATCAGCCGCTTGATCTCGTCCACCGAGAGCACCTCCGGGGTCGTGGCCCCAGCGTCGTGGTAGATGAGCTCATGACGGACAGTGCCGTCGAGGTCATCGGCACCGTAGGCCAGAGCCGCCTGGGCGGTGCCGATGCCGAGCATGATCCAGTAGGCCTTGAGGTGGTCGAAATTATCGAGCACCAGCCGGCTGATCGCCATCGTTCGCAGGCTCATCGCGGGCGAAGGCTTCGGGATGTGGGAGAGCCGGGTGTTGTCGGGATGGAACGCGAGCGGGATGAAGGTCTGGAAGCCACCGGTCTCGTCCTGGAGTTCACGAAGCCGGAGCAGGTGGTCGGTGCGGTGGTACGCATTTTCGATGTGGCCGTAGAGCATCGTGGCGTT
>JBJOHE010000508.1:0-6942 GCA_046047895.1 Planctomycetota bacterium
CCCGACCACGTCTTCAGGATCGAGCCGGTTGAAGGCGGCCACGTGCGCCTCGATCACTGTCGGTGGAACGAGCCTGCCAGGCCTCGTCGCCGAGGCAGCGGCTCCGGGGCCGCCCGGCGCCGCGGCCGCCAGGCCGACGCCTGCCGCGAGCTCGGCGAGCGCATCCTCGGGCAGGCCGTCGTGCAGCACGAACACGGCTGACAGCCGGAGGGTTGCTCCCGGCTCGACCATGACCGCTCCTGAATCACCGCCGGTGTAGGTCTGGCAGCCGAAGTGGTTCATCAGGAGCCAGCCCGAGTCGCGGGCGTGGAAGAACGGCTGCCGCGGGTTGCCCTCCCCGTCGACACACAGTACGCCGCACGGCCTGCAGTCGACCGTGCCGCTCGCGTCGCACCACGCCGCCTGCCGGCCGAACACCTGCTCTTCATCGCGGCCTCCGTGGCTCGCGAGATAGCGGCCGCCCCACTTCGGCGCGAGTTCCTTCGCCAGCCGGATGCCGAAACCCATCTCCTGGACGTCCCCGAAGGTCACGCCGGCCGGGCCGGCGGTCAGGACGGCGACCCAGCGGATGAGCCGCACCCTCGCGCCGGCGACGTCACGGTCGCCGATGCTGATCGCGGATTCCTCCCGGCAGATGACAGCCGCGTCGGGTGTGTCATCGGCCGCGGCGAGATACTCGCTCACGGCCGTCAACGTCACCCCGCCATCCCGCGTCGTCGGCTCTTCCGCGAAGCCCACAAACCGCACGGCCGTCTTGTGCCGCCAGGGATCGTGGCCCGAAAGATCGCTGAAGCAGAGCATCGCCCCGGGATGCATCGTGGGATGATCGGGCGGGTCGATCCCCGGCCGTGGCGGGCAGGGCCGCGTGACCACACAGCCCGCCGGCGTGCGGAGGTCTCGGAGTGACGGCCGGCCGATCCGAGGGTCGGCAAACACATACTCGGCGACGGGCTCGCCCGCGTCGGTCTCGATCACGAGCCGGTCGGCCTGCCGCTCGAGCCGCAACCCCGCGCGGGCGGTGGCCCCCATGGAGACGATTCCGCAGGCCCCGGCTGCCAGCCAGAGCATCATTGCCGGCCCGAAGCGAACGTCCGGCGAGATGGCACGGGCAAGCCCGGACCGTTGCAGACGAGAGCCCGAAACGCCAGCAAAGCCTCTCATGGCAGCGTCACCTCGTAGAGCTGGGCGGTGCCGGTCACGTCGCTCGTGTACACCACCCGCGACCCGTCGGGTGAGAACGACGGATGCGGATGGGTGTGCTGGGGGGCGTAGACCTGCACGGGGCCGTCGTCGTAGGGGCAGTGGTCGGTGTTCCAGTGGCTGCCGGCATTGCTCGACTGGCTGAGGACGAGCGGCTCGACGGGCGACTCGGGGCCGGCCGCTGGATCGAAGGTAAACAGTCCCCGATCGGGAAACGTCGTGTCGGCCACGCACGACCGACCGTCGCGGCGAACCATCGGATGCCAGGCGGGAAAGTCGGTCACCCGGCGGATGCCGCCGGTGTCGACGTCGATGCCGATCATCCCGTGCGGCCAGATCACGGTCACGATCTCGTTGCGGCCCCCGGCCGCCGCCCGCGGTAGCCAGGTCTCGTGCACCACCCATTCTCGGGCGGCTGTGTTCCGCTCATAGGCGAGCCGGTGGCCGCTGCCATCGCGGCGGACGACGTGGATCCGGTCGGTGTATCGGCCGGCGAACCGGATGAGCGTGGGATCGTCGGGATGGACCTCCGGGTGGCCGATCGAGTCATGCTCGCAGACGACCGTCAGGCTGCCGGTCACGGTGTCGATCGCGTGGAGCCGGGCGACCTGGCCCATGCGGACCGGCACGATCCACCAGCGGTCGTCGCGTGAGAGCGACGTGGTGCCCATCGCATCGCCCACCATGCCTGGCGGGATCATCGGCACGTCGCCGAAGTCGGCGAGGCACTCCTCGCGAAACCCGGGGTCCGTGGCCACCCGCCAGGCCCCGCAGCCGGCGGTGAAATAGACCCACCGGCCGTCGTGGGAGGGATGCACGCTCCACTCGTTGAGGTCGGCCCGGTCGGTGATCTGCACCAGCCGGCCGCTCGCCCGCTCCTCCACAAAGATGGCCGGCCGGCCGCTGCGATGCGAGACGAACACGAGCCAGCGCATCGCGTCGTCGTATGCCGGCAGGTAGTAGAACGGGTGGTGGTGGATCGACGGATGCGACGTCACCTGGCGGACCATCCGGCCCGACGCGGGATCAACGCACCTCCGCGATTCAGGCGGATACGCCCGGCCCTTCGCTCCCACTGCCGCCGTCACACCCGCACGGGCCGCCGGGCGGCATGGCCATTGGTTTCAGCGGGCTTGACTGGGCATTCCAGGCCCAGAGCTTCGAGCCCCTGCCGGATCCGGGCGATGTCGTCGCTCGCGAGCGGACGCACCGGCCGGCGGAAGGTCGGGCCGGGAAACTTCCCCAAAAGCCAGCGGGCCGCCTTCATCCGCTGGTGAGCCCCGCAGCCGGGCTCCCCGAAGGCGTAGACGATCCGGGCGAGCGGGGCCACCATGTCGCCCGCCTTGCGGGCCCGCGGCAGATCGCCGTCGAGGGCGGCATGCACGAGTTCCACCATGAGTTCCGGCACGAAGCCGGCAAAGCCGATCAACGCCCCATCGGCTCCCTCGAGGAGGGTTGGCAGAAGAAACTCGTCATGGCAGGTGACGATCGAGACCTCGGGCGCCACGGCCTTGAGTTGCTCGTAGTCCCACCGCCAGCGGGCCATGTCGCGGGTGCCCATCTTCACCATCACGACCTCGGGCAGCTTCACCATCTCGGTCATCTCGGAAAGCGTATAGCCTGCCTTCGTCCAGGCGGGATACTGGTGGATGATGATCGGGACACCCGTCTCGGCCACGTCGGCGATGAAGCCCACGGCCGTGGCGGCCGAGCGGCCGAACCGGATCCAGTGGTGGGGCGGCATCAGCAGGATCGCGTCGGCACCGGCCTCGCGGGCGGCGATCGCATGGTCGGCCGCCTCGTGACTGCCTTCAGCCGACACGCCCGTGATCGCCTTCACGCTCCGGCCGGTGGCGGCATTCGCCTCGCGGACGGCGGCCGCCACGATTTCCATCACCCGCACCCGCTCGGCGGGCCGGAGCGACATGATCTCGCCGGTGTGGCCGTTGCAGACCACGCCTTCCACGCCCGGCACGCTGGCCACGTCGACGATGTAGCGATGGAGCCCCTGCTCGTCGATCGACTCGTCTTCATGGAAGGGGCAGAGCGTCGCCGGAAAGACTCCGCTCCAGGGGCGATCTCGCCAGGCCGGGAGGGGTTGTGCGTGGGCTGCAGACATACAGAAACTCCGGTGTGCGGGGGGATTATCGCGGCCGAACCGCGGCGGTGGCGGCCTGCGGCGCAAGCGATGCTTCGGGGATGAGCGTGGGGGTCACATTGATGTCGACGGCCACGCCGTCGAACACCCCGGTGATCCGTCGGGTGAGCTGTTCGACGGCGAGCTGCCCAACCCGGCGGAGGTGGGCGTCGATCGTCGTGAGCGCCGGCCAGAGGCCCGCCACGAGGCTCCGTTCATTGTTGCACGACACGATCGCGATCTCCTCGCCCGGCTTCACGCCGCATGACGAGAGGGCGCGATACAGAAGGGCGGCAATGCTGTCGGCCGGCACGAACACGGCCGTGGGCCGGGGCCGTTCCCGGAGCAAGGCCTCCACGAGCGGCATTACCGAGGCGACATCGACGATCGGCTCCAGCGGAAAATCCCGCGGTCGGTTCCGGCGGCTCGTGAAGGAGGTGACTGTTGCGCCGAGTTCGGCGGCCGTGGCGGTGAACCCCTGCTGCCGCAGCGAAAACATGCCGTGATCGGCCTTCGGGTTGACGATTGCCAGCCGGGTGTGGCCCTGGCCCACAAGCGCCTCGGCCGCGATTCGGCCCATAGCGACGTTGTCGGGCCCCACGGCGTCACCCTTCATGCCGAGCGGCCGGCCGAGCATCCAGACCAACGCGTTGGATTCGATCACCGAGCGAAACTTCGAGCCGATCGCGTCGGCGATGTCGCCCTGGAGAGCGGCCTTGGCCAGGATGCCGTCGAACCGGACCCGCCGCAGGGCTCGGGGCGGCGCGGTCGGGTCGGGCACGTTGATCAGCGTGGGGTGGGCACCGGCGGCGGCCAGCGCCTCCTCGGCTCCGTGGATCGCTTCGGCCACGGCCGGAAGGCCGGCGAGGGTGCGGTCGATGCCGAGCATGACGAGGGCGATCCGCTTGCCCACCAGAGGCGCTCGCCGCCGCCGCCCCGAGCGATCCCGGAGCGGCCGGTAGGAGAGGGCCTCGGCCGCTTCCTTCACGCGGGCAATGCAGGCCTCGCTGATCTGCGGGTGTCCCCGCAACGCGCGGCTCGCCGTGCCGGGCGAAACCCCGGCGCGGGCTGCAACATCGCGGATTGTGACCTCGGCCGTTTCCATGGAATTGATCGTATGCCCCCTAGTTTTCGGCTGCAACGGCGTGCGCAATTAGCGCACCCTCATGATTCCTCGCGGGGGGCCGCCCAGTGGCCGGGCCGATACTCCCGGCCGAGCAAGGCCGAGGCTGCGGGGTCGTCCACGATCAGGCCGGTCGGCGGGTCGATCCGCAGGCCCCGCTCGAGCCGAACGGCGATGTTGCCGTAGTGAACGAGCGCCACCGACAGGAAAGCCTCGTGCATGTCGGCGCGGGGTTTGCGCTGCTCCCGAATCGCCGCCACGAAATCGGCCTGATGGCTTCCCTCGAGCAGGGGCCCATCTGGCTCGGGGAGCTCGCGCCGCTTGTTCTGGCCATCGAGCAGTTCCAACTTGCCCCGTTTGCTCACAAACAGCATCCCTTCAGTGCCGTGAAACTCGACACCGCTGTCGCAGTTGTGGGGGTAGTTGCCCGACCAGAGCCGCATCTCGAAGAGCAGTTGCCTGGGGTGGCCGCCGGCCCGCGCCGGCGGAAACTCGAAGGCCAGCGAGGCTGTGTCGGGAAACTGCTGGTCGTCGTCGAAGTGGTACTTGCCCCCGAGCCCCGTGACCCGCGTCGGGAGGGTGTCGATCCCGAGGCCCCAGCGGGCGCAGTCGAGTTCGTGGGTGCCGTCGTTGCCGATGTCGCCGCAGCCGAAGGCGTGCCACCACCGCCAGTTGTAGTGGAATCGGTTCGCTTGAAAGGGCACCAGCGGCGCCGGGCCGACCCAGAGGTCGTACTCCACTCCAGGTGGTGGATGCGAAGGCTGGTCGTGGCCGATCGACTGCCGCCGCTGCACGTTCCAGGCCTTGGCCACGAGCACGTCGCCGATCAGGCCCGACCCGACAAACTGCACCGCTCGCGCGATCAGCGGATTGGACCGGCTCTGCGTGCCGTGCTGGATCACCAGGCCGCTCGTCGCCGCGGCCGTCCGCAGCAGTTCGGCTTCGTGGAAGCTGTGGCTGCAGGGTTTTTCCAAATAGACATGCTTGCCGGCGGCGAGGGCGAGCAGGGCGGCCGGCGCGTGCCAGTGGTCGGGGGTGGCGATGATCACAGCGTCGATCTCGGGCCGATCGAGCACCCGCCGCAGGTCGGTCGCAGCCATGCCGGCCCCCGACTCCTCGCGAGCCGCCTCGCAGCGGCCTGCATCCGGATCGCAGACGGCGGCGATTTCCACGCCCGGAACCGCGGCCATCGCCTTCGCGACGCTCTTGCCCTGCCGACCGCAGCCGATCAGGCCGACACGGAGCACATCGGCGTCGGCGGCCCGCACGCGGGCGGGGCGGCCCGCCCAGGCCGTTGCGGCCACGACCGAGACTCCGCCGAGGAAACCCCGCCGGGATACATCAGTGGCTACGCTCGTTCCCCGCGGCATGATTGTGGACCGTTCCCTCGCGATGAACGGAGGCAGTCCCCGCCTCCCTCATTGCATCGTACCTGATCGCTGGCAGGCCCCGGGCGATCGGGATAGCGCAACTTTCAGCCGTCGTTGCAGCCGGTCACTCGGCCGCCCCACGATCCGGCGCCAGCCAGATCACCAGCATGCCCAGGGCATAGACGAGGCTCAGGAGCCCTCCCACCCGCGCATAGTCGCCGCCGAGTGCTGAGAACAGCCAGCCCGACGCGAGCACGCCGCCGGCGGTGAGGAACCGGCCGGCGTTGTAGGCGAGGCCGGCGCCGGTCGCCCGCACCGACACCGGAAAGAGGTCGGGCAGGTAGACAGCCAGCCAGCCGAAGAACAGCGTCGCCACGAAGCCTTGGACGAAGACGATCGGCAGGAAGGTCGGCTGCAGCGGCGCCGTGACCCTGAACATCGCCATCGTCGCGGCCGTGGCCCCCAGGCTGATGAGGAAGTAGCTGCGGCGGCGGCCGAGCCAGCCGACCAGCTGTGCGCCGGTGAAGCTCCCGAGGATCGAGCCGGCCGCCCACCATCCCTGGGTGATCGCCTTGTAGGCCGCATGCGTGCCGCCGCCGACCTTGTCGGCCCAGGGCACCATCCACTTGCTCGCCGACCAGGCTCCCACCATCGGGATTCCGCTGACGAGAATCGCAGCGAGGGTGATCCCGAAGAGCGCGGGAGAAAACAGCGTGGAGACCGCCGGAGGAGGCCGATACGGGCGGTCATCCGACCCGCGCCGCCGGCGGCCGGCAAGCCAGGCCGGCGACTCGGGGAGTGCGAGAAGCACGACCAGGCCGAGCACGGCGGGCACTCCGGCCAGGCGAAACAGCCACCGCCAGGAATCGGGGGTGATCGGCCAGATTCGCGCGAGCGTGGCCAAGAGCAGGATGCCCGTGTTGAGCCCGGCGGCCATCACACCCGATACCGTCGGTTTCGACGCAGCGGGCCAGCTTTCAGCCACGAGCGCAATCCCGTTCGGCCACATGCCGCCCACACCGAGCCCCACGAGGAACCGCAGCCCGAGCATCTGCTCCTGCGTCGTCACGAGGCTCCCGAGGGCCGCGCAGACCGAATAGAACAGGATGCTG
>JBJOHE010000509.1:0-5418 GCA_046047895.1 Planctomycetota bacterium
CGTCGACCGTTCCGCTGAGGTCGACATCGCCGGCTGCCGCGTAGGAGACTCGGGCGGCACCGTCGCTGGCCACCACATACCCCACCGTCCGCGTGCCGCCGAGAAGGGCAGCCGTGGTCGAGGTGATGCCGGTCGCCGCATTCCAGCTGCCAGCATTCCGGCCTGCAATCAGGTCGGCCCGCAGGTCGGCAGCAGTGACGCCGCCGGCGGCGATCGTCACCTGGCCCGCCCCGAGATCGAGCCGGCCGCCTCCGGCAGCCTGGTCAACCGTGAGCTGGCTGAGGCCCACCGTCACCCGGGCGTCGGCGGCAAGGGCCAGCAGGCCGCCGTCGGTGATCGAGGCGGAGGGGGCGCCGACGATCGTGCCCGAATTGATCATGAGGGAGGAAATCCCGGTGGACCGGTTCACGGCCAGCGTGGGGGCCGAGAGCGAGCCACCGGCCACGGTGACGGCGCTCGCCTTGAGGGGCGTGCCGGCGATGATCGCCAGGCGGCCTCCAGGAGCCACCGTGGTGCTCGAGAAGCCGAGCCCGCCGGCGTGGGCTACTTCGAGCGTGCCTGCCACGACCGTCGTCGGCCCGAGGTAGGCATTGGCAGCCGAGAGCCGCAGCGTGCCGACCCCTGCCTTTGTTAGCCCGCCGTTGATGATCGGCACGGCCACGTTCAGGTCGGTCGCGGCGAGGCCATCGGCCACCGTGAGCGCCCGCACACCGTTCGAGAAATCGATGAAGCCGGTGTTTGCGGTGCCGCTGTTCGTGCCGATCGTGGCTGTGGCCCCGGCGAGGCCGGCGATTGCCAGGGCACCATCAACGACGATCGTGGCCGGGCTTGCGGCCCGATCGAGGGTCAGCGTGTTGAAGGCGAGCGTCGCGTCGCCGGCGGTGATGGTCTCCGTGGCATCGACGCGAATCGTGTGGGCCGAGAGGCTCGCCCCGCCCCCGACCGAGACCGCCGCCGAGACCTGCATCGATACGGGGGTCGATTCCGCGACCGGAACGTAGTTCACGTTCAACTCCCCGCCCGTCATCCGGAAGGTCTCGCGAACGAAAAACTTGCGGACGTTGTGTATGCCGTTGCTGAGCGTGACCGTGATATCCGCGTTCGGACGGTCGAGGATCACAGTGTCATGCTGCCCGGAGGTCGGACCCGAGCCGGCTGCTCCGGGAAGGCGGGGCGTTGGCAGCGTCTGGCTGCCGATCGGCGTGGGCTGGCCGGAAGCCCGGACAAGCGCAGCCGCGGGCTGGCCGCTGTTCCAGTTGGCAAGCGTGCTCCAGTCGCCGCTGGAGTCGCTCCACCAGACGGCGGGAACGAGCTGGTCCTTCAGATATTCCAGGCCGCCGTTGACCACGTTGAAGTCGAGGTTGCTATTGCCACTGTTGAAGCTGGACAGTCGACCGGTGCTCGCATACTGCCAAAATGTCCAGGGCTGGGACGTGCCGTAGTCGTCCCATGGGCCATAGACGCTCGAGAGGCCGGCATTGGGATGGCCCGTCTGCACGTTGATCGCGTCGGGATTCGCCTGATTGGTGTAGCGGGCCGTCCAGAGCTTGGTGAAAGCCGGCCCGGCGAGGCTCGGCTGCGGGCCGACGGGCTTGGCGAGCAGGTCGCGACGGGCCGTCGAGGCGCCAGCCAGCACGTTTGCCGCGTAGTTGCCGTTGAGGTAGATCATCGGGCGGATGCCCGTCGCCTCGTAGATGCGGTTCGAGAAGTCGATCGAGTATTGGGCAATGTCGTTGTCGGAGCGGATCGTGTCGCCGGCTTCCAGGTCGAAGGTCGGGAGCAGGTAGCCCGGCCGCATGAACGCCCCGGCCATCTGGAGATAATGGTCGGCTTCGTCCCGCCCGGAGTTGGCGACGCCGCCGGCGTTGGTCGTGGAGGCGATGATGTCGGGACGGGCGAAGTGGTACGACCCGGCGAACATTCCGGCAGCCGTCGCCCGGTTGATGTTCTGCACGAAGTAGGGATCGTCGTACCGCTGCGACAGCGTGTAGGAGGTGTTGTCTCCTGCGGGATATCCGCCGGCCCGCTTGTCGACGCCTGTCGTGCCCCCGCGGGTTGCCCGCACAAACACGAACTGCCGGTTGTTCACGCTCCGGAGGTTGTTCCAGGTCGTCTGCGAGATGCTCCCCTGCCATGCGGAGACGTCGATCCCGAGCAGCCGATTGCCGGAACTCTGCGCAGCGGCAACCGCTGAGACCGCCAAGAACACGCCCGGCGCGAGAATCCAGAGGTGGTGCCGCGTCAGCCCCATGGAGCGAACGTTACCGCGCCGATGCGGTGATCGCACGGATTCGGCAGCCTCGCCGGTGGCTTCGGGTACCCTCTAGCGGGCCGGCGGACCATCAGGGAGCGGGCAGCACCCGCAGCCCGCCGAGGCGGCCGCCGAATCGGGTGGGGGCGATCGAGATCGGCTGATCACTCTCGGTGAAGCCGGCATTGCCGGCGGCGTCGGTCGCCTCGACCCGCACATAGACGCGGGCGGGAACATTGCGGGCTGGCTGCCACCGGTGCTCGCCCTCGTTGGCGAGGCCCGTGGCGATCGTCGCCCAGGGGCCCTCGGCGTTCGGTGAATAAAGCAGCCGCACGGCGTCGGAGGGCAGGAGCGGGTCGCGGGCAGCGTAGCGAATCAGGAGCGAGTCGCCGGCGGCGGCATCTTCCCGCCCCACGTCGATCAGTTCGATCTGCGGCGGCTCCTCGTCGATGCCAAGCCAGGCGTCGGGCTCGGCGCCGCTTCGTGGTCCGGCTTCGGCGTCGGGTACGTCGGCGACCAGTTCCAGCCGCACTCCATAGAGGCCGGGTGAGGCGAGTTCCACGTCGATCGGGCTGTGGCCGTCGGTGTCAACGGCCGCCCGCTGCCAGGTCACGCCGCCGTCACGGGTGGTCCAGAGTTCGGCGCGGAGCGGTCCGGCCGTTCGCCGCACTGCCGGCACCTCATAGTCCCAGGCAAACCGGCGTGCGGCTGAGAAATGCAGCGGTCGTCCCCGATACTCTGCCTGGCCACCGTCGGACTGATCGGTCGCCGCACTGCCGGCGGGCATCGTCACCGCCGACTCGGCCTGGTTGCCAGCCGGCCGGTTTGCCGACCGGTTCGCCGCGGGAAGCGGCAGGTTTGCGGTGGCGGCTGGGCCACGGGAGTTCAGCCCGGCGGCGGTGGCCTTCCGCGGGCTGCGGCCGGCTGCGGCCGGCCCGCCGTCGTGCCAATCAGCGGCCTCGGGCTTCCAACCCGATCCCGGCGTGGCAGCCGGCGCGAGCACGCTTCGTGTCTGATCGGGCGTGGTGGTTGGCTGGGCCCGAGAGCTGATGGTCTGCGAGGCTCCTTCGCCACCGGCTCCCGGCAATGGTGGCAGGCCGAGTTCCTCCGCGAGCGCCGATTGATCGACGCCAGGGTCGGTCGGCTCGAGGGAAAACTGTCGCACCGTCTGATTGCCGGCGGCGTCACTGACGGCAATGCGCACGGTCAGCTGATCGACCTTTTCGCCGGCCCACCAGATCGCCTCGCCGACGAGGTGGGCTGGAGCCTCCCGCGCCAACACGGCATCGGCTGCCACGCTCTTCCAGCCCCGGTCAGACACGCCCCGGTATTCGAGCGTGAGGGAATCAAGCCGCAGGCTGTCGTCGGCGGCGGCATACCGGCAGACGATTTCACCATCGACGCCCTTCCAGAGCCGGGCGGCAAGCCGCGGCCCGGCGGCGTCGACGAGCACCCTGATGTCCGGACCCTCGCCCCCGCGGGAGCGGCCCTTCTTGTCGATGGCCCGGAGCCGAAACCAATACTCGCCGTCCACGTCGGCCGTGTAGGAAAACGATCCGGCGTTGGGCGAGGTTTCTCCGGCGGCCGACCAGGTGGCGCCAAGGTCTTTCGAGACGTTGAGCACCACCCGCTGGGCCGCGGCGTCGGCGTCTGGGTCTTGGGAGGCCGGCAGCCGAAACGGGATCGCGAATGAGCGGTGCTTGGTCCGCACGATTTCGGGCAGGCCGGCCGCATCGGCCAGGGCTCCGCGGGCCGCGCCGGCGGCCAGGCCGGACACGACGGCTGCGGCGGCCAGCCAGCCGGCCAGTCTGTCTCGTCGAACCTTCCACGCCGATCGTGTCATGGTCGGAGGTATCGGCCAAATCCAGCCGTCAAAGTCACTCGTTTTCGGCAGAATCGGAAAAAACGCACCGGCCGCTCTGCCGCCGTGAAACTGCGAAATCTGGGGCGATTTTTCCGATGGACCCGGCTGCCGACAGGCTGCCATACTGCGGTATTCGTGGGCTCCGGACGGCGGTCAGGCCGCTCAAGGCCGTTCGCCTCCACCGGCCGAAAGGGCCGACTGTGGGCGGCCACGAACCGTGTCGGAGGACGGTTCGCTCGATGCAGGGATCCTGGTCATTGCTTGCCGGTTTCGCCGCGCTGGCCGTGCTCGTCGGCGGCGGAATCGCCGCCGTCTGGGCGGCTCGCCGGCACTGGCTCGGGGCCGCCCAGACACCTGCGACCGGCGCGGCCGACCATGGCGATTGGGAAAAGACGCTCGTCGACTACAAAAACCTCCGGGATGAGGGTGTGCTCAGCGAGGAAGAATTCCGAAGAATAAGAACACTCGTCGAGCCGCGGACACGGCTCGGTGTGCCCGAACTCCGTTCGCGGGCCTGGCCGCCGACGGATCCCGCAGGGCCGAACCGCAAGGGGACATGATCTGATGCCAACCGGAAAAGACTCGGGAGGTCTGGGACGCCGCGGCACCGGCGGGACGACCAAGAAGAACGCCTTCTGCTCGTTCTGCCGCAAGAGCTACCGCGACGTCGGACCGCTCGTGGAAGGTCCGGGCGACGTCTACATCTGCGGCGAGTGCATCGAGCTCTGTCAGTCGATTCTCGAGCAGGAAAAGCGGCGGCGGGGCACGAGCAAGCAGCTCTTCACCGCGATCCCCTCGCCCCGGGAGATCGTCTCCCATCTCGATCAGTACGTGATCGGCCAGCAGCATGCCAAGCGGGTGCTCGCCGTCGCGGTCCACAGCCACTACAAGCGGCTGAACCTCGGCCGCGAAGGGAGCGACGTCGAGGTCGACAAGTCGAACATCCTGCTGCTCGGCCCCACGGGCTGCGGCAAGACCCTCCTGGCCCGCACACTGGCCCGGATTCTCGACGTACCCTTCGCGATCGGCGATGCCACCACGCTCACCGAGGCCGGCTACGTGGGCGAGGACGTCGAGAATCTTCTGCTCAAGCTGCTCAACGCCGCCGACTTCGACATCGAGGCTGCCCAGCGGGGCGTGCTCTACATCGACGAGATCGACAAGATCGGCAAGACGAGCCAGAACGTCTCCATCACCCGCGACGTGTCGGGCGAGGGCGTGCAGCAGGCGCTGCTCAAGATGCTGGAAGGCACCGTGGCCAACGTGCCTCCTCAGGGCGGCCGCAAGCATCCCGAGCAGCAAT
>JBJOHE010000510.1:0-2610 GCA_046047895.1 Planctomycetota bacterium
AAGACGTGGTCAGGCCAAACTCCGCACCGCCGCGGTGACGATCGCCCGCAGTTTGGGCTCCGCCGACCGGGCCACGGCGAGGATCTTTTCGACCGTGGCGACCTCGAGGGCATCGGGTAGACACATATCGGTGATCACCGAGATTCCCAGCACATCGAGGCCGGCATGGACGGCCACGATCACCTCCGGCACGGTCGACATGCCCACCACGTCGGCTCCGATGCCTCGCAGGAAGCGGTATTCGGCCCGTGTCTCGAGGTTGGGCCCCGTCACCGCCACATAGACCCCGCGGTGGGCGGTGAAATTCTCGCGGCGTGCCACTTCCAGCGCCATGTCGATCAGGGCCGGGGTATATGGCGCCGACATGTCGGGAAACCGTGGCCCGAGTCGCTCATCGTTGATGCCGGTCAGCGGGTTGTCGTTGAGCAGGTTGATGTGGTCGTCGATCACCATCAGATCGCCGGTGCGATACTGCGGGTTCATGCCGCCGCAGGCGTTGGTGACGATCAGCAGCCGAGCACCGAGCTGCTTCATCACCCGCACGGGAAAGGTGATCTGGGCGAGCGGGTAGCCTTCATAGGCGTGCATCCTTCCTTCGAGCACGACCACCGGCACCCCTTCGAGCATGCCGCAGACCAGCTGACCGGTGTGGCCATGGGCCGTCGACTTCGCGAAGTGGGGGACCTCTTCGTAGGGAATGGTCACCGTCTCGGTGATCGCTGCCGCGGCGCCGCCGAGTCCGCTGCCGAGAATGATGCCGGCGGCCGGCGTATGGGGCCATCGCGCCGAGATGACGGCGCAGGCTTCCTGAATCTTGTCGAACTGATCGAGCATCGTGCCGGTCCTTCCTCGGATTAGTCGCGGCCGAGGAGGGCACGAAACTCCGGAAGATCACGCAGCGAGTCGAGATCGGGATCGACGTCCATGTGTGCGAGGTCGTCGTATCCGAGCAGGATCGCCTTGGAGAGCGAATCGATCGCCTCGTCCGGTCGGCCGGCCCTGGCCAGCGAGCACGCGAGATTGTAGCGGGCGAGGCAGTCTTCCGGCAAAAGCTCGACGACCTTGGCATCGAGTTCCGCGGCCCGTTCCACGAGGCCTTTCTTGGAAACCAGTTCGGCCAGCAGCCGCAGCACCTCGAGCGAATCGCCATTCCGGTTCAGCAGCCGCTCGAAGAAGTCGATGTCAAAATCGAGCTGATTGAGCCGCCCGAACCACTTCGAGGGCTTGGCTGGCTGAGGAGTGTCGATGCCGGACATGCGCGTCCTCCCAACGGCTACTTTTTCTTTCCCGGTCCTTTCGCGGGAGGTGGCTCGTCCGACTCGGTGTCTTCGGGGTGGTCCCAGTCGGGGTCGTTTTCCTCTTCCTCGAAGTCGTCGTCAAACTCGTCGTCGAAATCGTCGAAGGCCGATTCTTCATCGACATCGGGGTCGGGCGTCGACAAGTCTTCCTCGTCGCCGAGGTCCTCTTCGTCGTCATCGTCATCGCCTCCGCACCTGACCAATGTCGCCACGCCGCCTTCAGGCAGCAGCACCGCACCTGGCGCCGTGATCGGGCCCCAAGAAAGCTCGGGAGCGAGGACGATGTCGGAGACCAACGGACGATGCGGAGGAGCGATCAACATGGAGCGAGTCGGCAGGAGGAGGCGGAAAATATTGCCCAGAGCAAACATTTTTCCGCAGGGGACGTCAAGACGGCCCGTTTGGGCTGGGCAGATCAAGTGTACGCGGCCCGGCAAGGCCAGGTCGACGACAGGCTGAAGCCTGTCCTACGTGGCGGATACCTGACGACAGGCTGAAGCCTGTCCTACGTGGGGTGTAAAAGTAGGACAGGCTTCAGCCTGTCACCTGAGGCCCACCGGAAGCGGGCCTCACGTGTGGTAATCGGCGTTGAGGTGGACGTATTCGGCGGTGAGGTCGCTGGAGTAGAAGCGGATGCGGCCGGGGCCGGATTGCAGGTCGACCTCGATGAGCGTCTCGCGGGAGCCCTTGATCGAGGCGGAGACGGCATCGGCATCGAAGGCGACAGGCGCCCCCGCGCGGAAGAGCAGGGTGCCGTTGACGCGGAGCACCAGCCGCACGGGATCGAAGGCCACGCCCGCATAGCCGGCCGCCGACACGATCCGGCCCCAGTTGGGGTCGGCTCCGTGCACGGCCGTCTTCACGAGGGGGCTGTCGCCGATCGCCCGGGCGATCTGGCGGGCGGCATCGCGGTGCTCGCAGCCGCTCACCTCGATCCGCAACACATGCGTGGCCCCCTCGCCGTCGTCGGCAATCTCCCGGGCCAACGCCTCGCAGGCGGCATGGAGGGCCTCGGCGAACGCGGCAAGCCCGGCGCCCGAGAGCGGTTTGCCGCCGGTCGCCCCATTCGCCAGCAGGAGCACGGTGTCGTTGGTGCTCGTGTGGCCGTCGACGCTCACGCAGTTAAACGTCTCTTCGGCCGCCTCCCGCAAGAGCCGCTGGGCATCGGCCGGATCGACAGCCGCATCGGTGACCACCACGCCGAGCATCGTCGCCAGTCGCGGCCCGATCATCGCCGCCCCCTTGGCCAATCCGAGCAGGGTGCAGGTCGTCCCGTCGGCGGTGAACTGCGATCCGGAAAGTTTGGGCCGCG
>JBJOHE010000511.1:0-2700 GCA_046047895.1 Planctomycetota bacterium
CGGCGAATCGGGCACGCCGAGCGTGGCGGCCGAGGAGCCCGCGGCCACCAGCAGACTGTCGCCGTGGCCGTGGTAGTTGCCGGCAAACTTCACGATCTTGTCGCGGCCTGTGAACCCGCGGGCCAGCCGCACCACGCTCATCGCCGCTTCGGTGCCTGAACTCGTCATTCGCACTTTCTCGATCGACGGCACAGCCTCGATGATCAGGTCGGCAAGCCTGGTTTCGGCTTCGGTGGGCGCGCCGTAGCTCGTGCCGCGGGCGAGCGCCGCCTCGATGGCCATCGCCACCCGCGGGTGGCGATGGCCGAGGATCATTGGTCCCCAGGAGCCGATGTAGTCGAGGTAGCGGTTGCCGTCGATGTCGGTGAGCCACTGCCCCGCCGCCTCGCGAAAGAAGATCGGCTCGCCGCCGACGCCCCCGAAGGCCCGGGCAGGGGAATTCACGCCGCCCGGAATCACCTCGCGAGCGCGGGCGAAGGCGGCATGGCTGGCAGTTCGGCGGGCTTCGGTCGTGGCAGACGGCTGGGCGTTTGGCATCGCGGGCGTTTCTAAGGAGGGGGGCTTGGCGGGAGTGTGCGAGCGGGCCAGCCACGGCCTACGGGGCGGATGGCGCGAGGAGCCGGCGGGCCTCGGCCACGGTCTCGGCCATGTGCGGCTTGGCAGCATAGATCTCGATCAGGCCTTCGAGGAGGTCGCGGCGGCGATCGAGGGGGACGGTTCGCTCGGCTGGCGCGGCCGCCTCGGCGCGGGCCGCGAGCTGGGCCGCCTCTGCGAGCGTGGCGGTGCCGCGGGCGAGGTCTTCCTCCCGCTCCCGGTCGGCGAGCGGGCCGAGTCGGTCGATCTGCCGGCGGACAAGCGCGAGCCAGAGTTCCGGCGCCGCCTCGTCATCGGCCAGGGGATCATCGCCGGAGTCGGAGGCGGCGTCGTGCAGCGCGAGCATCGCTTCGAGGGCCGCCATGCAGGCCAGCGGGCTCTCGGCCTCGCGGGCCATCGCGGCCCGATAATCCCGCTCGACGTGCGAGGGCTGGGCGTCGCCCCGCGGTCGCCGGCGGGTCCGCCGCTCGAGCGCGTCGAGGTCGAGGCTGCGGTCGAGCCCGCGGACCTCCTCGGCCCGCGGGTCGGCGGGAAACCGGGCGAGAAAGAGATCGATCAGCGGCCGGGCGTCACGGAGGTCGGCGTCCGGATCGTCGGCGACTGCGCGGATGCGGGCGTGGAGTTGGTCGGAGGTGGCCGGTCGCAGCAGGGCGTAGCCACCGGCCAGCACGGCCGCCAACAGTCCAAACGCGAGTCCAGTCCGCATCACTCCTTCACGCCGGGCCGTCTGCGCCGCCTGCTCCCTTGCCTCGCGATGGAGTTCCTCGAGCGTGGTGAACCGGTTGCCCGATGGCCGCTCGCCGCGCGGCGGTGCCTCATCTGCTGCCGTTCGGCGGTGTACGAGCGAGCCGTCCGCCGCGGCCGTGCGGGCACCGGCAGCCGGCTGCCTGGGCGGAGCGTCGGAGTCGCGAGTCTCGCCCAGCGGCACAGCTTCGCCGGCACCGACTGTGGCGGCCAGAAGATCGACCCCCGTGTCGGCAGCCGGCTGGTCGGCGGGCAGCGGCTGCGTGGGCTGGGCGGCTCGGTCGCCGGCGGTGTTTCCGGCCGTGGCCGCACCGGGATTCGCCGCCTCCGAGGATCCGGCCACCGAAGAGGCCTCGATCGCACCGAGCAACCGGCCGACGGCCAGGGCGCTGGCCGGTCGGGCGGCCGGGGCTTTGGCCAGCAGCTTTTCGATCAGCAGGTCGAGCTGCTCCGGCACCTCCGGCACGAGGGCCGAGACCCGTGGAGGCGTCTCCCGCCGCTGCCGCCGCAGGATGTCGCTCATGCTGGAGCCGGTGAACGGCGGACGGCCGACGAGCATGGCATACATGACAAGCCCCAGCGTGTAGAGATCCACCCGCTGGTCGACAGGCTCGCCGGCCGCCTGCTCCGGCGCCATGTACTCGGCCGTGCCCACGACGGTGCCTGCCTGGGTCTGCCCCGACTCACCGAAGAGTCGGGCGATGCCGAAGTCGGCCAGCTTGACGCCGTCGCCCGGTCCGTGGCTGTCGGCGAAGAGGAGATTCGCCGGCTTCAGGTCACGGTGGATGATGCCATGGTCATGGGCGGCTTTGAGGGCGCGGGTCACCTGCAACGCCGTAGCCACCGTTTCCTGCCAGGAGAATCTGCGGCCGGCCTTGAGCAGCTCTTCCAGGCTCTTGCCCCGCACCAATTCCATGGCGAAGAACGGCTGGTCGTCCTCCTCGCCGAAGGCCAGGAGCCGGACGATGCCCGGATGCTGCAGCTCCTTGAGGGCGGTGATTTCCGCCTCGAACCTCCGGCGGCTTCCGGCCTGATCGACCATATGGCCGCGGAGGGTCTTCAGGGCCACGACCCGCCCATCTGGATCCACCGCTTCATACACGGTGCCCATGCCGCCCCGGCCGAGTCGGCCGCGAATCGTGTACGGCCCCAGCCGCGTCGGATCCATGTTGCGTAGTGTATCCGGGGCGGCTCGTTCAGGCCTGGCCGTGCGGCTCATACCTCCTGCCGGCGGCGACCGAACCGGGTATCCTGCTGCCCGAAACTCAGCCTGCCGCTTGCGAAACCCGATGACGCTCCATCCTTCGACCCCGTCTGATGACACGCTCCTCCTCCCGGCCGACACCAATCAGGCTCGGGGCC
>JBJOHE010000512.1:0-5584 GCA_046047895.1 Planctomycetota bacterium
CTCGGTCCGCGTCGACACCCACAAGCTCGACGGCCTCGTCGACCTCGTGGGTGAGCTCGTCATCGCCCAATCGATGGTGGTCCAGGCGGCCGAGTCCGGGGGCGGCGACGAATTGCTCGCCCGCTCGCTCGGCCAGCTTCGCGGCATCACCGCCGACCTCCAACGGACCGCGATGGCCATGCGGATGATTCCGATCCGGGGCAGCTTCCAGAAGATGGGCCGGCTGGTCCGCGACGTGGCGGTCCAACTCGGCAAGGAGATCAGCCTGGTCGTCGAGGGCGAGGAGACCGAGGTTGATCGGACCGTGATCGAGGAGATCGGCGATCCACTCGTCCACATGGTCCGCAACGCGGCCGACCATGGCATCGAGCCGCCGGCTGAACGGATCGCCGCGGGCAAGCCCGCGGCCGGCAGGATCACGCTCCAGGCGTTTCATCAAGGGGGGTTCGTCGTGATCCGGATCTCCGACGACGGCCGAGGCCTCGATCCGGCCCGACTCCGCCGGAAGGGAATCGAGCGGGGACTCGTGCCTCCCGGGGCCGTGCTTGATGATCGCGAGGCCCTCGAACTGATCTTTGCCCCGGGCTTTTCCACCGCCGACAAGGTCACCGACGTGTCGGGCCGCGGCGTGGGGATGGATGTGGTCCGGCGGAACATCGAGCGGGTCCGCGGCAAGGTGGAGATCGAATCGGTCCCCGGCCGGGGCACCTGCTTCACGATTTCGATGCCGCTGACGCTCGCGATCATCGAGGGATTGATCGTGGCCGTCGCCGGGCAGCGGTTCGTCATCCCCACCCTGGCGGTTCGGGAGTCGTTCCGGCCGGCGACCGCGGCGATCTCCACCGTCCACGGTCGCGGCGAGCTGGTCGACGTCCGCGGCCGCCAGGTGCCACTCTTGCGGCTCGGCCGCCACCTCGGCATCCCCGGTGGCGAGGAAGCGGCTGACCGCGGCATCGTCGTGGTGCTCGAGGCAGGCTTCGACTGCCGCGGCCTGCTGGTGGACGAGCTCGTCGGCAAGCAGGAGGTGGTGATCAAGGGCCTCGGAGAGACCTTCAGCGGCCGAACCGGGTTCGCCGGTGCCGCGATCCTCGGCGACGGGCGGATCGGCCTGATTCTCGACACGACGGCCCTGGTGAGGCTCGGCCGCACCCCCGCGGAGACGGCGGCCTAACGCCGCGAATCGACGATGAACGACACCCCACACGCAGCTCCTCCGGCCGACGGCAGTCCCGCCCTGGCCCGGCCCGGCAAATACCTCACCTTCTCGGTGGCCGACGAGGTCTACGGCGTGCCCGTCCTGGCGGTGCGGGAGATCATCCGCCTCTGCCCGATCACTCCCGTGGCCCACATGCCGCCCCATGTGCGGGGCGTGATCAATCTCCGGGGCCGGGTGATTCCGCTCGTCGATCTGCGGCGACGATTCGGCCTGCCGGCAGCGGTCGATCACGATCGCACCTGCATCATCGTCGCCCAGGTGGCGGCGGCCACGGGGGGCAGCCGCCCCTACGCCGTCGTCGTCGACGGCGTGGAAGAGGTGATCGGCTTCTCGACCGATGAGATCGTGCCGCCCCCCGACTTCGGTGGCGCCGTCGACATCCGCTTCATCACCGGAATGGCCCGCCGGGCCTCCGGGGTGACCACCCTCGTCGACCTCGACGCCGTCGCCGCGGCCGATCGGCTTCCCGATCCCACCGGTCGGCCCGCGTCCTGACCGCCCTGTTCCTCGTTTCGCTCCCTCAGGTCTTCGCCATGACCCAGCTCACGATTCCCCGCCGCGTCGGCATCGGCTTCGCCGTCCTCGTCCTGGCCGCCCTGGCGGTCGGCGCGGGCTCCCTCAGCCGACTCTGGGCCATCAACGCCAGCGTCGCCCGGCTCTCGGGCAACACGATTCCCTCGGTGCTCACCCTCGGCACGATCATCCAGGACAACCTCGTGATCCTCCAGGCGGCCCGCACCGAGATTCTCGACAGCCACGCTCCCGAGCGGATGACCGCGGCCCGGGAGCAGCTGGAGGCCGCGATCGACCGGAGCACCGCCGCCGTCGCGGCGTATCGGGATCTGCTCAGCGACTCCGAAGATACGCGGCTCTTCACCGCCGCGACCGACGCCCGCACCAGCTTCCTCGCCCAGGTGCGGAAGGCGGAGTCGTTGGCCGCCGAGGGCCGGCCCGACGAGGCCCGCGAGGCCGTGCTCGAGGGCATCGAGGCTGTGGCCGACCGGTGCATCGACCGATTCAACGACGTGATCGAATACAACATCGGCCTGGCCCAACGGAACGTCGAGACCGCCCGTGACCAGGTGCGGCAGGGCTTCCTGGTGGCTGGCTCGATCCTCGGTGGCGCGATCCTGATCGGCGTGCTCCTGGCATCCGGCGTGATCCGCTCGCTCTCTCGCACTCTGATCGGCATCGCCGACGAGCTCGAAACCGGCGCCGGCCGCGCGGCCGAAGCTTCGGGCCAGCTGGCCGCGATCTCGAGCACCGTGGCAGCCGGCTGTGCCGACCAGGGATCGGCGGTGGCGGAGACGAGCGCCGCACTCGAACAGATGACGGCGATGATCCGCTGCACCGCCGAGAACGCCGCCCAGGCGAAGGCCTGCGCCAACCAGGCCCGCATCGCCGCCGAGGCCGGCACCGGCACGATGTCCCAGATGAACGCCGCCATGGAGTCGATCGGCTCGGCGAGCGCCGAGGTGGCCAAGATCGTCAAGCAGATCGATGAGATCGCCTTCCAGACGAACATCCTGGCCCTCAACGCCGCGGTCGAAGCGGCCCGGGCCGGAGAGGCGGGGGCGGGGTTCGCCGTGGTGGCCGACGAGGTGCGGTCGCTGGCCCAGCGGAGCGCCGCAGCCGCCCGGGAGACGGCCGAGCGGATCGAGGCTGCAATCGAAAGCAGCCACCAGGGTGCCGCCAGCTGCGGCCGGGTGGGATCGTCCCTCGCAGAGATCGCCGACCGGGTGATGGCGGCCGACAAGCTGGTGGCCGAGATCGCCACGGCGGCCCAGGAGCAGGCCCAGGGCATCCGCCAGATCGGCACGGCGATGACCCAACTCGACCAGGTGACGCAAGAGAACGCGGCCCGGGCCGACGAGGGCGCAGCTGCCGCCGGCGACCTCTCCTCCCAGGCGACGACCGTGCGGGCCAACCTCGAGCGGCTCCGGGCTCTGGTCGTGCCCGGCCGCCCCGCCGCCCCGACCGTCCGCCCAACGCCCGCCGCGGCCACGCTGTCACGGTCGCCCGCGCCGCGGCCGGCCCGCCCTGCCCCGCTTCCCGCCCCGCGGATCCCGATGCCCGGCGACGGCGGGCTTTCCGCCCCGGGCCACGACGCCGATGACCGGCATTTCACCGACTTCTAGCCAGGATTCTCGACCGCTCCACTGGTCGCAGGCCGACGCAATGACAGAATCCGATCCCCCGCTCTCGCCGCGGGCCTACGCCTTCCTTGCCGAGCTCGTCTACGACCGCAGTCGGATTCGGCTTGGACCCGACCGGCAGGCCTTCGTGGCAGGGCGGCTCACGAACCGGCTTCGGGAACTCGGCTGCCGGAGCTTCGAAGAGTATTGCGGCCTGCTGAGCGCGGCCCGCTCCGACGAGGAGGCCGAGCGGGTGATCGATCTCGTGTCGACCAACCACACCCACTTCTTTCGGGAGCCAGACCACTTCGAGCACCTTGCCCGGGACGTGCTTCCGGCGGCTGCCGCTCGGGCGACCGCCGCCGGCCGACCCATGCGGATCTGGTGCGCCGCGGCCGCTTCCGGGGAGGAGGCCTACTCGCTGGCGATCGTGCTCGCCGAATTCGAGCGGCTCCATCCGGGCGTCCGCTGGACCCTCGATGCCTCCGACATTTCCCGGCGGATGCTCGACCGCTGCCGGTCGGGCATCTACGACGCCGAGCGGGTGCAGCTGCCGGATCCGGCCTGGCTGGCCCGCTACTTTCGTCGCGGGTTCGGCGAGCGGGAGGGCCAGTATCGGGTCAAGCCGGCCCTCCGAGCCGCCTTGGCGGTGTCGGCGGTCAACCTGTTCCAGGAGCCGTATCCACTGCCCGCGGGGTACGACGCGATCTTCTGCCGCAACGTGATGATCTACTTCGACGAACCCTCCCGCCAGACGCTCGTGGAGCGGCTCGCCGAACAGCTCACGGCCGGCGGGCAGCTCTTCGTGGGCCATGCCGAAAGCCTGCTCGGGCTCCGGCACCGCTTCCGTCAGGTGCGGCCGGCCGTCTACGAGCGGCCGGCCTGACCACCGCGGCACACGGACCACCGATCCCTCGTCAAGACCAACGGCACCTCAGCATGACCAGCGAAGCCATCCCCTCCGATCCCGGCGGCCAGCGGCGAATTCGCGTGCTCGTGGTCGACGACTCGGCCCTCGTCCGCAAAGCGATCGGCGATGCACTCGCCCTCGATCCCGATCTGGAGGTGGTGGGCACGGCGCCTGATCCCTATGTGGCCCGAGAGAAGATCGCACGGCTCGATCCCGACGTGATCACGCTCGACCTGGAGATGCCACGGATGGACGGCCTCACCTTTCTCAGGCTCCTGATGCAGCACCATCCGCTGCCGGTCGTCGTGGTGAGTTCCCTGGCCCAGGCCGGCTCCCAGGCCGCGCTCGAGGCGATTGAAGCCGGGGCCATCGACGTGCTCGCCAAGCCCGACGGCACCATGTCGCTCGGCGCGGTCGCCGACCGGCTCGCCTGGCACGTCAAGGCGGCCTACGCGGCCGGGCGGCATCTCCGCCGTCTGCCGCAGGAATCCCGCGACCGCCCGGTTCGGTCCGCGCCGCTGCCGCCCCGGCCCACGCCGTCGGCCCCCGACCGGTCCCTGATCGTGATCGGAGCCTCGACGGGTGGCGTGGAGGCGCTGCGGCGGCTCCTGCCTCGCCTGCCTCGCGATCTGCCTCCGATCGCCGTCGTGCAGCACATCTCGGCCCACTTCTCCCGCACCGTGGCCGAGCGGCTCGACTCGCTGTCGGCGGTCTCGGTTCGTGAAGCGGGGCATCACGAACCGCTACGGCCGGGCGAGTGTGTGATCGCCCCAGGCGACTCCCACCTGGCGGTCGAGCGGCAGGGCGGCGGCTTTCGCACCCGACTGCTCCAGACCCCGCCGCTGCACCATTGCCGCCCCGCCGTCGACGTGCTGTTTCGGTCGGCGGCTGAAGCCGCTGGCAGCCGGGTCGTGGCAGCCCTGCTCACCGGCATGGGCAGCGACGGGGCGATCGGCATGCAGTCGATTCAGGCGGCCGGCGGCGCGACCCTGGCGGAAGCCGAGGCGAGCTGCGTGGTCTACGGGATGCCGAAGGCGGCGATCGAGCTGGGCGTGGTCGACAGGGTCGTGCCGCTCGCCGAGATGCCAGAGGCGATCATCGCGGCAGCCTGCCACGGACGCTAAACGAATAACACAGCAAAACGTCTTGCTTCGCCCCCGAGCCGGCGACACTCGTCACTCGACCCGATCAAACCGGCGGATCCCGAGCGACCGAAGAGGCGGAGCGATTACCGGCTCCGCTCGGCGATCCGCACCACGGCCCGTGCAGCAGACTGTTCGCGGAGCTTGGTGGCGATCGCCTCGTCGCCGGTGGCTTTGCGGG
>JBJOHE010000513.1:0-3168 GCA_046047895.1 Planctomycetota bacterium
GGTGAAATACCGGGAGAGGACGCCGTCGGTGAGCGAGTAGAAGGCGGCGTCGGGGTGGCTGAGGGCGTGCAGCCGGCAGCCTGGCTTCGCCTCCGGCACCACCGCCAGCGGCGGCAGCCCCTGCTTGGCGATCCTGCAGATCGCGATGTCGGCCAGCGGGCTGACAGCGAGGATCTCGGTGACGGGCACCACCTCGCCGCCGGCCGTCATCGCCGCGAGGATCGGCGAGTCGGCCACGTCGACGACGTGGAAGTTGGTGACGACGATCCCCGCGGAATCGATCACGAAGCCTGATGCAATCGAGACGTCGTGGTAATCGTCCTCGGGCACCGGCTCAAGCGAGGCCATCACGACCACGCTCGGCCGCACCTTCTCGAAGAGCTGCTCGCTCGAGAGCGGCCGGCTTGCCGGTGGCGCGAGCGGCACACGGCAGGGTCGAACAGACGCTCGATCGAGCAACTCGCCCACCGCCACCCCCTGGCCGGCGGCCACGAGCCGCCGCAGCGAGATGCCGAGTTCCTGGAGCCGCTCCTGATCGGTGAGGTCGACCACCGGTGGCGGATCGAGGTATTCGGCGAGGATCTCCTCGAGTACGAGCCGCGTCGAGGGATCACCGGTCGCGGCTGTGATCGCCCGGCGATGCATGGCGAGCCCTTCCTCGCGTTCGCCCACGGCGATCAGCCCACGGGCCAGCGTTTCGAGCACCTCCACATCATCGTCTCCGGTTAATTCCTGGGCTCGTCGGGCAGCAGCCACCGCCAGCGGCAGGTCGCGCACCAGGACGGTCTCGTCGGTGAGGATCGCCCAGGCGAGTGCGTCGAGCACGAGCGCGTCGGCGGCGTGAGCCACGAACAGCTCGGCCCCGAGCGCGGCCGCGTCGGCATCTCCACCAGGCCGGGCCGCCGCGAGGAGATAGTCTTCGATCAGGGCCGCCGGATCGTCAGCCACGGCGGTGTCCGGGGCGTGGCCGCAGGCGGGCGGTGAGCGGGTCGCGGCGATAACCACGAGGGCCAGCCCAAGCAAGACCGCAGGCCAACGACCAGGCATGAGCGACGGAACCTGCATCAACGCGGGTTCTCCCGAGGAAGATTGGGCGATTGACCAAGTGTAGGACACCCGCCCGGTGATCGATGGATGCCCGACCGATCCCGCCCGCCAGGAGAACCCCGGCACTCTGAGAAACCCCGGCAAGCCGGGGAAAAAAACCGGGTTTAGCGAATCTGCCGGTTGTGACGATACACGTGGAAGGGTTTCGTTTCCGAGGCCGCCACCGGCCAACTCGGGCTCATGATTCGCCTGTTCCTTCGACCAGCTGCGTTCGGGCTCGCGGCCTTGGCATGCTTCGCGCCAGGGCCTGGCCCAGCGTCCGCCCAGGCACCTGCCGCCGGCCCGCCCGTGCCGCCGGTGAGGTTTCCGAGCGATGTCGCCGCAGAGCGGCTGCTCGACAAGGGCGTGCCGCTTGGGGAACTCCCGCCACCGGTCAGGCCAGAGGCGATCGCGGCGCCCGCCCCAGCCGCATCGATTCCTGCCGGGGTCGCCGGCCCGCGGCGGCTGGATGACTTTGTGCTCCAGGCCGAACGGCAGCATCCGCGCTTGCGATCAGCCCGCGAGGCGATCGAGATGGCCCGCGGCCATGCGGTGCAGGTGCGGCTCTATCCCAATCCCGTGATCGCGGGCTTCACGCCCCAAGCCGCCGGGGGCGACAGCCAGTGGTCGGGCACCGTCGCCCAAGACATCGTCACCGCCGGCAAGCTCCGGCTCCAGCAGCAGGCGGCGCTGCGGGAGGTGCAGCGGACCGAATTCGAGTTCATCCGGGCGCGCTTCGACGTGCTGACCGGCGTGCGACAATCGTTCTACTCGCTGCTCGTGGCCCAGCGGCGGGCGGAGATCTACCGAATGCTGCTCGGGATCGCGAAGCGGTCGTACGACATCGGTAGCCAGCTGGCCGAGGCCGGCGAGGGCACGAAGGCCGACACGCTCTTCTGGAGCATCGAGTACGACCGTGCCCGGGTGCGGGTGCTCAATGCCGACGTGCTTGTAGAGACGAGCCGGCGAGAACTCGCGGCTGCCGCCGCCGTGCCCCGCGAATCCATTCCGTGGGTGGAGGGGAATCTATTCGCCGACCTGCCCGACTTCGACATCCCGGGGCTCCAGGAGGCGGTCGTAGGAGCCAACGCCCTGCCGCGAGCCGCCGCCGCAGAAGTAGCCCGAGCCCGGTGGACGCTCGATCGCGCTCGGGTGCAGCCGATCCCCAATGTGAATCTCATGGGCGGCTACCAGCGCCAGGTCGACTATCCGCCCCAGGACCAGGGTCTTGCCCAGGTGATGCTTGCGGTGCCGCTTTTCGATCGCAATCAAGGCAACATCCGTTCGGCCCGGGCCGACATCTCCAAGGCCCAGGCTGATCTGCGAAACGTGGAACTCAACCTGGCAATGCAGACCGCCCAGGCGATGGCCGAATATCGCACGGCCCAGCGGATGGTGGCCTGGTATGAGGAGTCGATTCTGCCCAAGGCCCGAGAGACCGTGGCCATCATGCAGCGGCTCTACTCGGAGGGCGAGGTCAACTTTCTCAGGCTTCTCGAAGCACAACGGATTCTCACCGAGACGGAGCTCACCTTCGTCGACGCCCAGGAGCAGCGCTGGACCGGTGCCGTCACGATCGCCAGCCTGCTTCAGCTCGAGGAGTTTCCCCCGCAGCCGGGTGTGCCCGCAGCCCGTGAGGCCCCGCCGGTCAAGGACGATGTGGTGCGGCCGCTCCCCGCCGTCGACAATGGACCGTCCGGCCAAGTGGCAGACGTGCTCGGTGACCACACCCCTGACGAGCCGCCCCGACCATGACCCATCACGCATCAGATCCGGTCGCGTCATCCTCACGGCCGGGCATCCTCGCGGCCGCGGGACGCGGGCTCTCGCTCGTGGCGGTGCTCGCCTGCCTGGCCCTCGCCTGGTGGTGGCTGGCCACCCACCACTTCACCGGCGGCGACCACGAACCAGTCACCGACGAGGCCACCACCGCACGGCCGGCAGCCGACGTGGTCACGGTGCCGGAGAACGTGACCATCACGCTGGCGATGGTGGAACTGCAGCCGGTTCAGGATGAACTCACGGTACCGGGGCGGCTCGACTACGACGCCCGCAAGCAGGTCGATTACGTCGCTCCCGTCG
>JBJOHE010000514.1:0-4236 GCA_046047895.1 Planctomycetota bacterium
GCGCAGTAGAGTTCGCGGTCGATGCTGCAGCCGCTCTCGACGAACACCTGCCGCACCTTCTGGCCGGCCGGGCCGGTCTGGATCGTGACGAGCGTCTGGTCGAGCAGGCCGGCGGCGATCCGTTCGGCGTCGGCGGCGGTCTTCGCGAGTTCCACACCCCGTTGGCCGGTGCCTGGCACCTGACCCTTGCCGCGGCCGCCGGCGTGGATCTGGGCCTTGACCGCGCAGACGGGGGTGCCGAGCGACTCGTAGGCCGCCTTGGCCTCGGCCGGCGTGCGGGCGACCTTCCCGGCGAGCACCGGCACGCCGGCGGCCCGAAGGAGGTCCTTGGCCTGATATTCGTGGATCTTCATGCGCGGGGTCTCGCGGGGCGGGGTTCGAGGCGGGGGCGGTGCGGGCCGCCGGCCCCGGAAATATCGCAGGATTGGCAGCGACCGCAAGTCGAGACGGCCGCGCCGCGGGGGGCGGGCCCTACTGCTGTTGCTGCTGCTCGCCCACCGGACAGACGAGCGGCCCCCGGAGCACGGCATGCATCGGCACGTCGAGCGGCGCGAGCTGGTCGTGCCAGGTGCGGGCCGGGAGGCGGTCGAGGGTGCGGGTGGCCACCCGCACCTCCATCCGCTCGTCGCCCGAACCCCGGTAGGTGCCCTTGCTCGGTGGCACGTCGGTGTAATCGCGGCCCACGGCCGTCTTCACAAACTGGCTGTTGACCGGGCAGCCGTTGGTCGGGTCGAAGCCGGTCCAGCCGATGTCAGGCAGCCAGACCTCGCACCAGGCATGGCTCTGCGACTCCTTGTTGTCCCTGTGGATGTAGCCACTGACGTAGCGGGCCGGCACGCCGAAGGAGCGGAGGATCGCGATCATCAGGTGGGTGAAGTCCTGGCACACGCCCTGGCCGTGGGTCAGGAGATGGTCGATCGGCGAGGTGGCGCTCGTCACATCGCGGGCGTAGGCGAAGTTGCCGCGGATGTACTCGGCCACCTGGCAGACCCACATGCCCACCCGGATCCGTGGCAAGGGCCGAAGCGCCTCGAGGTGGGGAGCCAGCAGCGGCGTGTCGGTGGTCGGGCCGCGGAGCGGCAGCGCGTCGAGGGTGTCGAGCGGAAGGGTTGCTTCGTCGAGCGGAAACACGGTCTGGCTGGCCATCGGGCCCACGGCCGAGTCTTCGGTCTCGACGATGCTGGCAGCCAGGATCCGCAGCCGGGTGGAGGGGGCGAGCAGGTTGAAGTGATGCACCCGGTTGCCGAAGCCGTCGACGTAGGCCGAGACCGTCGCCGGTTCACTGACGTCGACCCGGAAGGAGTGGCACCGCTGGAGCGTGTCGTTCACCGGCTCCATCCGCAGTTCGCAGAGCCACTCCCGGACCGGCTCGGTGTATTCGAGCACCGTCTCATGCTGGATTTCGAGGATCATCGTCCGCCTGGCTCCCTGGCCGTCTCCTGGATCAGTTGAGGGCGTATTGCCGCTGCAGCAATTGGCCGATCGAGCCGCAGCGGACGACCGCCGCGCCGAGGAAGTCGTGGAGCCGCTGTCCGGTGAGCCCGTCGGTGTCGAGATAGGTCAGCTCGCTGACAAGGCTGCCGACCGTGCGGGTCGATTCCGCGTCGCAGCGGCCGGGCAGCCGGCCGCCGATCACGGTCAGCGAATCACGCACCCGCTCCAGGCAGAACCGCACGGAGTGGGGAAAGTCGGGATGCACGAGCAGGAAGTCGATCACCCGCTCGGGCTCCACCCGGCTCACCGAGAGCCGCTGGTAGGCCTCGTAGGCCCGGCACTTCCGCAGCACGGCGGCCCACTGGAGGGTGCCGACCGGGAGGTCGGAGGTGTCGGTCCGCTCGAGCAGCCGCACCGTCGAGTCGAGCGTGCGGAGCACCTTGTCGGCTCGCTCGAGATAGGTGCCGGCCTGGATGAAGTGCCAGCCCTCGTCGTGCATCATCGTGGCGCCGCAGACGCCGTGGCAGAGGAGCACGCCCACCTGGGCCTCGTCGCAGAAGTCGTGGGGCGACTCCGCCACCCGGGCCTGGAAGCCGGCTTCGGAAAGCCGCCAGTGGAGCTTGTTGAGCTCTCGCCACATCTGGGTGCTGATCGAGCCGCGGATGCTCCGGGCGTTGTTGCGGGCCCGGTTGACGCAGGCCATCACGCTGCCGGAGTTGGTCATGTCGAGCAGCAGCCAGCGGCAGACGGCGGTCACCGGGCTCTCGCCGTCGCGGAGCTGCGGCGGCGGCGGCTGCCGAAGCATCGAAAGCAGGGCGTTCCATTCGAGCTCCACCGGGCTCGAGAGCACCCCGTGGAGATCGAGGTCGAGGTGGAAGGTGACGTCGACCGCACGGGCGATGTTGCTCGCCCGTTCGAGATACCGGCCGGTCCAGAACAGCGCGTCGGCCACTCTGCTCAGCATGGCTCGGCCTCCGGATGGGAGTCGGAGGCGAGAATCCAGGTGTCCTTGCTGCCGCCTCCCTGGGAGCTGTTCACCACGAGGCTCCCCTTCGGCAGGGCCACCCGCGTCAGGCCTCCGGGCGTGACCACCACCCGCTCGCCGCAGAGCACGAACGGTCGCAGGTCGACATGCCGCCCCTCCAGCCGGCCGTCGACGAAGGTGGGATGGGTCGAGAGCTGGATCGTGGGCTGGGCGATGAAATCACGCGGATTGGCCTGGATCGCCCGGCGGAATTCCTCCCGCTGCTCGGCCGTGGAGGCCGGCCCGACGAGCATGCCGTAGCCGCCCGACTCATTCACCCGCTTGACCACCATCTCCTCGAGGTGGGCAAGCACGTGGCTCATGTGTTCAGGCACCTCGGGGCGGAAGGTCTCGACGTTGGGCAGAATCGGATCCTGCTTGAGATAGTAGCGGATCATGTCGGGGACGAAGGGGTAGACACCCTTGTCGTCGGCGATCCCGGTGCCGATGCTGTTGGCGAGCGCCACGTTGCCCGCCCGGTAGGCGTTCACCAGGCCGGGCACGCCCAGCACACTGTCGGCGCGGAACGTGAGCGGATCGAGGAAGTCGTCGTCGATCCGCCGGTAGATCACATCGACCCGCTGGAGACCCCGGGTGGTCCGCATGAACACCCGGTTGTTGTCCACCACGAGGTCGCGGCCCTCGACCAGCTCGATTCCCATCCGCTGGGCGAGGAAGCTGTGCTCGAAGTAGGCCGAGTTGTACATCCCGGGGCTGAGCAGCACCGTGGTGGGCGTGGCGGCCGACTCCGGCGCGATGTAGCGGAGCACGTCGAGCAGGGCCGCGGGATAGTCGTCGTTGGGCAGGACGTCGTAGTCGGCGAAGAGCGCGGGAAAGACCTGCTTGAGCACCTGCCGGTTCTGAAGCATGTAGCTCACGCCCGACGGTGTCCGGCCGTTGTCTTCGAGCACGAGATAGGAGCCGTCGGCCGCCCGGATCAGATCGGTGCCGCAGATATGGATGTAGATCCGTCGGGGCACGTTCGCGCCGACGAATTCACGGCGAAAGGACGACCCCTGCAGCACGAGCCGGGCGGGCACCACCCCGTCGCGAAGAATGTGCTGCTCGTGGTAGATGTCCCAGAGGAACTGGTTGAGCGCCGTGATCCGCTGCACGAGCCCGGCCTCGATCAGCCGCCACTCGGCCGCCGGGATGATCCGCGGAACCGGATCCATCGGCCAGACCCGCTCGATCCCTTCCTCGGCCCGGTAGACGGTGAAGCCCACGCCGTCCTGCCGCATCGAGAGGTCGAGCATCGCCTTCCGTCGGCTGAAATCTTCGCTCGACGTGTGCCGCAGCCTTTCGGCCAGCCCCGCGTAGTGGGGTCGGGGCTCGTGCCGCCCGTCGACCATCTCGTCGTAGGCGGCCCCGAGTTCGTAGCTGCCCAGCAGCATCTCCTCTGGAGGGCCGCCAGGCCGGGGAGCCGCCATCGTCTCGTCACCACGGGTCGGGGTCATCAGGGATCCGCGGGCCATAGTACCGCCACTTTCCGCTGCGCACGAACCGGGCAGCCGGTGCCTGCTCGCAAGGCAGCTCTCTTGCCGCCGCCGCCGCCGGATGTTGTTTTCCCGCGAGAACAGGAGGTTCCGCTACGAGGCGGCCGCGACTACCCTTCAGCTGTGCAAACCCCGCGCCATTGCCGGGTTGCGGCTCACCCATTCCGGAGAATTCGATGACGTATTGCCTGGGTCTCCGCACGAAGTCCGGCCTCGTCATGGCCTCCGATTCCCGCTCCAACGCCGGCATCGACCAGGTCAACATCTGTTGCAAGATGCACA
>JBJOHE010000515.1:0-4656 GCA_046047895.1 Planctomycetota bacterium
CCCAGGCCAGCATCGATTCGAGAAACCGGTTCTCGGCCTCGGTGGGGAGCGTGCGGAAATCGATTTCGAATATCGCCTCGTCGAGATAGGGCTCGATCGCGTCCCGCAACTCGGCGTTGCGGATCAGGCAATCGACTTCCTCGGGGCCGGGTAAATGGGTGTGTGCCATGCCTCCGACGATACTCACCACCGCAGGCGGTTCAACAATCCAAAAGCCGGTTTCGAACGGTTTTTTCGCTACCCGGCCGCTACGATCGCTACCAGCCGACGACTCCCCGTGGCTTGCCAGTTTCACGCAAGCCTCGCCATCCTGGCCTCGGCTTGCTTGCCGACCTCCGGCCGGAAGAAAAGCGGCCCTCCAGGCCTTCCTCCGCGGCTAGCCCTGCTTGCCGCAGGGTTCGAGGGCGGAGATCTTCGCCACGCGGCGGGCATGGCGGCCCCCCTCGAAGGCGGTGTCGAGCCAGGTTCGCACGATCTTGTCCTGCTCTTCGGTGCCGATCATCTCGGCCGACAGGCAGAGCACGTTGAGATCGTTATGTCGCCGGCTCATCTCGGCCGTCACCTCGTCATGGCAGGTGGCCGCGCGGATGCCGGGCACCTTGTTGGCCGCGATCGCCATGCCGACGCCGGTGCAACACAAGAGGATGCCTCGATCCACCGTGCCCTCGCTCACGCGGGTGGCGACGTCGGCCGCGATGTCGGGATAGTCGACCGCCTCCTCGGTGTGGCTCCCGCAGTCGACCACCTCGTGGCCGAGCCGCTCGAGCAGGCCGATCACCCGCAGCCTCGAAGCCACACCACGATGATCACTCCCAATCGCAATCCGCATGGATCTCTCCCTGTCCCACCGCGGCCCGGATCACCCTTGTGATCGCCCCGGCGGCAACCCAAGTGTATCGATTCTCGAACGCAGATGCGCGTGAATTTGCCGGGCACATGTGCGGTAGGTCTCCACCGGCCCGCCGATCGGGTCGACCACATCGATCCGGTCAGGAGAAAGCACCGCGACCCGATCCCCAGCCTCAGGGAACTGCGCGAGCAGGGCGGCCCGATGGGCGGCGGTCATCGTCCAGATCACATCGGCCTGGCGGACGAGCGGCTCGGTGAGCGGCTGGCTCTCGTGGCCCGACAGGTCGATCCCGAAGTCGGCCATCGTCTCCAAGGCACCGGTGCTTGCGCGGCCCCCGGCCCAGGCCGCCACGCCGGCGCTCCCCACGATCACGCCATGGGCATCGAGTTCGTCGGGCCGGCAGCCCAGCCTTTCGGCCACCATCTGGCGAAACAGGGCCTCGGCCATCGGGCTGCGGCAGGTGTTGCCCGTGCAGACAAAGAGCACCATCAGGCTCGAGAGCCGACGGATCGTCTCCTCCGAAACGATGCCCGGCCGGAGGAGGCGAAAGTCGTGGTCTCCGACCCCAACGACCGACGCCGGCTGCGCATAGCGGGCCCGACCGTCGTCGATCACGAGGTCGAGGCCGCCGTTGCTCCGTTCGATCAGGTCGTCGGCTTGCACGGCCGGAGGCTGCTCGACTCCGCCGGGTTCGCCAAGCACCACCGGGCCGGCGAGCATGCGCATGCAATCGCCGAGCATCGGATGGCCCGGCACACGAAGTCGCAGGTGGCCTTCGCCCACCAGCCCACGCCGCGTGACCTCGGGCAGCCGATGCACGAGACTTTCCGGATGATCGTCGGGGACCACGAGCGCCACCGGCCCCGGCCAGCACCGCCGCGCGATGCGCTGGCCGAGCGGGCTCAGCCGCGGCGCCCAGTCGAGGGCCTCCGCGACGCTTTTCACGCCCAACGAAAGGAGCGGTTCACCGGGCCGCTGGGCCACCAGTGGGATCAGCCGCTCGATGGCCGCCGGATGCCGCGCGGCGGCGGCGATCACGTAGTCGGTTTCCGTCGGGAACCCGACCGTCCGTCCTTCGGCCAGCGCCTGCACCGCCCGATGCACCACATCACGGGCGTCGTCGGACTGGCGGAGATCGATGACATGAGGCTGCATGGTGGCGCGGAACCCCGAAAACTATCGGAGTTTACGGTGTCCAGTCAAGGATTGGAGGCTGGGTAAGCGCCGGGGAGGGCCTCAGGCACCCATTCTCGGGCCAGCCGCCGGGCAGCGTTGCGAAAGACAGTTTTCACCTTGTGATCGGTCGCGACCCTCCGCTATTCCTCCCCGGCTTTCGCAGCCACCTTCCTGCCGGATCGACACCACGTGAGACGCCTGCGTGCCCTTGTGAAGACGACATCGCCCGGGCTTTGCCGCCTGATGATGTCGCTCGCCTGCTGGGCCTTCCTCGGCCCGTGGGCTGCCGCGCAGGCACCGTTGCCTGCGGTCGGCGGGCCGCCGGCTGCCGCAGCCGCAAGCCGGGCCCCGGCCGCCGGCCCCGCCGAAGGCGAGGCCGATCGCATCGTGGAAGTGCGGATCGAGGGCAACGACACCACCGAGGCCTCGAAGCTGCCCAAACTCGTCACCCGCGCCGGCCAGATCTTCGATCCGCAGTCGATCGAAGAAGATGTGCGGACGCTGCATCGGTCGCGAAAGTTCGTCGATATTCATCCTAAATATGTGCGGGTTCGCGAAGGCGTGGTGGTGATCTTCCAGGTCGTGGAGCGGCCGACCATCCGCTACGTGCGGTTCATCGGCAACGAGCGGGTGACGACCCGCACCCTCGCCAAGAAGGGTGAGATCGAGGTCGGTGACTCGATGGATGCCTATGTCGTGGAAGAGGCACGGCGGCGACTGGAGTCGTATTACCACGAGAAGGGCTACGACGCCGCCCGTGTCACCACCGTGGAAGGCAGCAAGCCGGGCGACAAGGGGGCGGTGTTCCTCGTCGATGAGGGGCTGCGCAAGAAAGCCCTCTGGACGAGCTTCGTGGGCAACTCGATCGCCAGCGATGCCCGGCTGCTCACCCAGATCAAGTCGAAGCCGGGCTTCTTCTGGCTGCTTGGCGGTGACATCGATCGCGAGAAGATCGATGCCGATGTCGACACGCTCACGGCTTACTACCGGAGCCTCGGTTTCTTCCAGGCCAAGGTGGGCCGGGAGGTGCAGGCGGTCGGCGGCGCGGGCCGCGACTGGACCATGCTCACCTTCGTCATCAACGAGGGGCCGCGCTACAAAGTTCGCAACGTCTCGTTCATCGGCAACAGCAAGTTCAAGAGCGAGTTTCTCGCCCGCGACCTGAAGCTCACCAGCGGTCAGGCCTTCAATCAGTCGCAGATGGAGAGCGACCTCAATCTGGTCCGCGACATCTACGGCGGGCGAGGCTTCGTGTTCGCCGACATCCGCGCCGATCCACGGTTTCTCGAGGAGCCGGGCCAGCTCGACCTCGTCTACAACGTCACCGAGGGGCAGCGGTATCGCGTGGGTCAGATCAACGTGCGGATCGGCGGCGAACACCCGCATACCAAGCACAGCACGATCCTCAATCGGCTTTCCCTGCGGCCCGGCGACATTCTCGACATTCGCAAGCTGCGGGCCGACGAACGGCGGCTGAAGTCGAGCGGCCTGTTTCTCAACGACGCCGCCAAGGGCGAGGGGCCGAAGATCGTCTTCAGCAAGCCGGAGCAGAGCGAGGAGCAGATCGCCACCGGACCGGGGCAGGGCTTCCGTGGCCAGAGCCCCGACGACGATGGCGAGGCGGTGCTCAACCTCGTGCTCGAAGGCGATCTCAACGTAGCATTGCCCGCTGAGCGGGACGCGCTGCCCGCCGAGCGGGACGCGGTCGCACCACACCAAGCGGCTCCTGCAGCCAAGCGCGAGGCGATCGCCGCACCGCGGCCGCCCGTGTGGCGGGGTCAGAGCCCGCAGCCCACGCCGCAGGAGCAGCGGTGGGGAGGTGCTCCCTTGGCACCGACCGGACCCGCAGCCCTCGATTACTCACGAGCCGCTCCGCCGCCACAGCCCACCTACGTCGCCCAGCTGCCTGCCCCGGGGCAGGTGGAGCCACCGGGCGGCATGGCTCCGGCGATCGGGTATGGCGGCGCGTTGCCGCCTCCAGCTCCGGGCTTCGCGCCCGGGCAGGTGCCGGGAGCCGTGCCCAACTTCGCCCAGCCGGGGGTGGTGCCCGGCTTCGGCCAGCCGGTGCAGGTCTTCCCCGGCAACGAGCCCTACGTGATTCTCGACGTCGACGCCGAGGAGACGCAGACCGGCCGCCTCATGATCGGTGCCGGCGTCAACTCCAATGCCGGCCTCGTCGGCAACATCGTCATCGACGAGCAAAACTTCGACCTCTTCCGGATTCCCCGGAGCTGGGACGACGTCCGCAACGGCACCGCCTTCCGCGGTGCCGGCCAGCGGTTTCGGCTCGAAGCCGCGCCCGGCACGCAGCTGCAGCGATACACGGCCACCTTCCAGGAGCCGTATCTCTTCGACACGCGAATCGGGCTGTCGACGAGTGCGTCGTACTTCACCCGCTACTTCTTCGACTGGGCCGAGGAGCGGCTCGGTGGCCGGGTGGGCCTCGGCTACCAGTTCGCATTCGCCCCCGACCTCTCGGTCAACGCCGGCTTCCGCGGTGAAAACGTCGACATCTTCCAGCCGCGGGTGTTGGCGCCCGATATCGTCAATATGCTCGGCACCAACTCGGTCTACGGCTTCAGCGGCGGCATCATTCACGACACCCGCGACAGCCCCTTCCTGCCCACGCA
>JBJOHE010000516.1:0-3085 GCA_046047895.1 Planctomycetota bacterium
CCTCACCGGTGGCAGCCGCCGGCCATGTCTATCTCACCGACCGCGGCGGCCGGATCACGGTGATCGAAGACGGCGACGCTGTGCGGGTGGTGGCGGAAAACGATGTCGGGGAGGGCGTCGATGCCACGCCCGCTCCGGACGGCGATTCCCTCTTCGTCCGGGGCGAACGGCACCTGTTTCGATTTGCGGAGGAGTGATTGGGGAGCGGGCATCGAGGAGCACTCGGTGGTGCTGGAACTGGCTCCAGGACTTTGGGCAATGAGACCCGTGGCCACAGGCTTGTAGCCTGTGGAATCCGGGCTCCACTCGACATCGTTCCCCGGCCGAGAGGCGGGCCGAATTCGGGCAGGCTACAAGCCTGCCCCCACGGGCCAACTGGCCGGGTTCCTCACCCCCGACGGCGGCGGGCCTTCGCCAGGCCGGCAACCGCGGCGGCCAGCAACGCCCAGGTGGCCGGCTCGGGAACCGCTGCCACGCTACCCAGGCCGGCGGCGGACGGGGCAGCGGGGAAGTAGTTGCCCTGCCCGTAGGCGCCGGCGGTGTTGACGCCGACTAGGTCAAACACGTTCGTCGCGCCGTCGTAGTTGAAGTCGCCCTTGCTCCACACGCTTGCCGCGCCGGTCCCATAAGTGCCCGAGCTATTGATGCTCACGAGGTCGAAGACGTTGACCGCTCCGCTCAGATCGACGTCGCCTGCGGCAGAGTACGACACCGTTGCCGAGCCGTCGCCGCTCACGACATAGCCCACCGCCCGCGTGCCACCGGCGGATGCTGCCGTGCTCGAAGTGATGCCCGTCGTGCCGTTCCAGGCCCCGCCGTTGCGGCCTGCGATGATGTCGGCCCGGAGGTCGGCCGCCGTGATGCCACCGGCTGCGATGCTCACCTGGCCGGCACCGAGGTCGAGCCTGCCGCCACCGCCAGCCTGATCGACGGAGAGGCCTCCGACGGAGACGGTCACCCGGGCATCCTGCACGAGCGACATCTGGCCACCGGGGCCGACCGTCACGGTCGGCGAGCCGGCGATCGTGCCAGCATTGATCGCCAGGGCGGCGATCCCGGTCGTGTTGTTCACGGCCACGGCCGAGCCGGAGAGCGTGCCGCCGTCGACGATCACCGAGGGCGACTTCATCGTGGTGCCCGAGGCGATCGCCAGCGTGGCGCCGGTGTCAACGGTCACGTTCGAGGAGCCGACCGCGTTGGCATTGGCGATCTGGAGCGTGCCGGCCGTCACGGTCGTGGGCCCCGTGTAGGCGTTGGCCGCATCGAACACGAGCGTGCCGGCCCCGGTCTTCTCAACCGAATTCGCCGAGGCGATCGTGGGATAGCCGAGTTGGGCCTGGGTCTGCGATCCGCTGGCGACATTGAGCACCAGATCGGTCACCGGCGCGCTACCCGGCGTGTAGACGATCTGGAGATCGTTCCCCGACTGGGCCACAGCGAACGTGCCACCACCAAACGGGTTGGCAAACCCGCTCGTGCCGTTGCTCGCGGTCGTGACCACCTCGAAGCCGGTCGCGTCGAAGCCGCTGATGAAGTCCGCCGAGGCGAAGGTCCAGCTGTAGGGCGTAGCCCAATTGAAGTTGGCTGCCGAGCCGTTCTCCGTGCCGGAGAGCGTCCAGAGGTTCACCTTGATCGGGTCGGCCGAGGTGCCCTCCAGCGTGATGCCGCTCGTGGCATTGAGCAGGTCCCAGCCGCTGCCGGCCGTGCCGGTGGCGTCGTTGATCTGCCAGTTGACGTTCGAGCCCGAAGCCCAGGTGATCCCGAGCGTGGTGGCAAGCGTCCCGACGCCATCGCCCGGCGAGAGCGTGCCACCTGACTGGATCGTGGTGGTTCCACCGATCGTGCCGCTGCCGCCGAGCGCGCCGCCTGCCTGGGCGGTGTAGTTGGCGTAGTTGAGCTGGCTGCCGTTAATGAAGAGTTCACCACCGGAGACCGTCGTGGTGCCTGTGTAGTCGTTGTCGGCCGTGAGCACCCACTTGCCCGAGCCACTCTTGGCGACGTTGAGCACGTCGACATACTGCACGGCGCCGTCGGAGAGCTTCGAGGCGAGCGTGTTGGCCGCGGTGCCGCTGCCCGCCAGCGTGAAGGTGCGGGCGCCGTCACCGGCAACCACGACCGAGCCGGTGTTGGCGAAGGTCGCCGCTCCGGCCCCGCTGGACTCGAGACGGCCACCGTTGGTTGTGATCGTGAACAGCCGGTCGGTCGATGTGGCCGTGGCGGAATTCACCCGCACGGCACCACCGTCGAGCAGGAGGTTTCCTGCATCAGCCGACGAGGCGCCGAGGCCACTCGCCACACCGCCATTGGCCAGGCTGCCGACCTCGAGGGTGCTGACGAAAGTCTGATTCTCGAGCGTGGTGCGATTGCCCGTCCGCAGGGCGATCAGCCGCTGGGCGGTAGCCATGACGGCCGCCTGCACCGTCGTGGTGCCGGTGTAGCTCTGGGAACCGGTCACCGCGACCGTGCCGCCGTTTTTCACGGTAACGTTGTTGGCCCCGACGCTCGCGTCCGTGCCGAGCGTGATGGTGCCGCCCAGACCGCCCCAGGCGTAACCGGTCGCCGGGTTTGGCGTGACGGTGCCGGTGTAGGTGACATCCCCATCGCCGCCCACGCTCATGCTGGCGGCGTTTGCCAGCCCACCGGTGAAGTCGAGGTCGGTTGCCGCGTCGGCAGACCCGATGGCCAGAAAGCCGGTCGAGGTCGGATCGATTTTGGAGACCAATGTGGCGAAGCCGGCATCTCCGGTGCCGGGCGTATAGGCGATGCCACCCGACTCCTTGGCGAGGATTCCGGTCGACGTGCCCCACGAACCGTCGGCTCCGAATACAAGCAGGCCGCCCTGCGACTGGATGCTGCCATTGATCGTGTTGGTGCCGTTATTAAGTTCGAGCCGCCCCGAGCCCCGCTTGTAGAAATCCCCGATCGCCGCGGCGTCGAACAGGCTGTTGACCACCTGGCCGGAGACGATCGTGGTGCCAAAGCCGTCGACGATGAACTGCCGCTGGTCGGAGGTGCCGGTGATCTCGATCGCGGGCGTCGACTCCGTGCCCGTCAGGTAGACGGCCTTGCCGTCAGCCACGACGTT
>JBJOHE010000517.1:0-4019 GCA_046047895.1 Planctomycetota bacterium
ACAACCACATCTCGACCACGAAGCAGGTGCCCCAGCTGGGCAATCGGTTTCACGATTACGCCCTGGAGTGGACGCCGGAGGCGGTGAAGATCTTCTTCGACGGCGAGCATGTCTACACCTACGACAAGCAGGGCAGTGACCTCGAATACCCGTTCCGCCAGCCGCAGAACCTGATCATCAACATGGCGATGGGGGGCGGCATGGGCGGCGAGATCGATCCGGCGTTGACCAGCGAGCGACTCGAGGTGGAATACATCCGGGTCTACGGCCGGCCCGAGTGAGCGGTCTGAGCGGCGGTCTGCCGCCGGAACGGCGAAGGAGCATTGGATGATGGTCGCGCAAGTGACAACGTGGCTGGTGCTGGGATGGGTCGCCGTCGCTTGTCAGGCGGCTCCAGCGGCGGAGCAGCCGCCGCAGCCGAACATCCTCTTCATCGTGGCCGACGACCTCGGCTGGGGCGACGTGGGCTGGCATGGCGGCCCGGCCGAGACGCCCTGCATGGATCGGCTCGTCCGCGAGGGCGTCGAACTCGATCGAAACTATGTTCAGCCGGTCTGCACGCCGACGCGGGCCGCCTTGCTGACGGGCCGGTATCCGGGCCGGTTTGGCCCCCATGTGATCGCCCCGAGCAATCTCCGGGCCTTGCCGCCGGGCACCGTCACACTCGCCTCCGCTCTGCAATCGCTCGGCTATGCCACCTTCCAGGTGGGCAAGTGGCACCTTGGTTCGCGGCCGGAGTGGGGGCCGAATGCCTACGGCTTCGACCATTCCTACGGCACCTTGACCGGCGCCGCCGACCCTTGGAACCACAAGTATCGAGCCGGTGAATACGAAGACACCTGGCATCGCGACGGCCGGCGGCTCGATGAGCCGGGCAACGCCACGGAACTGGTCACGGCCGAGGCCGAGCGGCTGATCCGGGAGGCCGGCCAGTCGGCCGCTGCGGGGCCGCGGCAGCCCTGGTTTCTCTCGGTCTCCTTTCATGCCGTGCACGTGCCGGTCGACACGCCCCCGGAATTCAAGCGGCTGTACGACGGCCGGCAGTTCGATCCCGACCCTCTCCGCCAGGACTCGCGACTGCGGCTCCTGGCGATGGTGTCGCAGCTCGATGCGGCGGTGGGCCGATTCGTGACCGCCCTCGACGAGACCGGCCAGCGGTCCGACACGCTGATCATCTTCACGAGCGACAACGGAGGGATCGAGTCGGTCAAGAATCCCTACGTCAGCGATGTGCCCCCCTCCCCGCTCAACAGTGAGAACGATCCGCTCCGTGGCGCAAAGGCTTCGCTCTGGGAGGGGGGCATCAGGGTGTGCGGCTTCATGAACTGGCCCGGCCGGCTCGCGCCGGCGACGTCTACCGCCGTGGTGCACGCCGCCGATTGGTTCCCCACGCTCGCCGGGCTGGTGGGCTGGGCACCCGTCGCCGATCTTTGCTGGGATGGCGAGGACCGCTGGGCCGCGATCACTGGCGGGGAGGCCGACCCGGCCCGGTCGCGTCCCATCTGCGTGGTCAACAAAAACGGCCGGGCCGTGGTGGGCGAGCGGTGGAAGCTGATCGTGCGGAAGGCGGGCCAGCCGCAACTCTTCGATCTGGCAGCCGATCCCTTCGAGACGACAGACGTGGCCGCTGACCATCCCGCGACGGTGGCCGCCTATCAGGCGATCGCGGAAGCCGACGCCGCCCTCGACCTGGCCGAGATCCCCGCCGACCTCCGCGACGCCCATCCGTAGCGCGATCGCGCTCGCGGTCCCGTGGAAAGACCTCAGGATCCAGGCCCATCAGGGATTCTTGTGGGTTGATCCGAAGTTGCCGAGATTGTCCGTGCCATCTCGCCGGACGTTCGCTCCAGGCATCCTGCCTTCCGCTCTCTCGAAGGAAACCTCGCTTCGCCATCGTGGCTTCGCTCCGTTTCCTACGCCGCTCGATTGGCACGGTCAACCTCTCCGACCCACAGAGTCCCCGGAAGGACCAGGATCCGGTCCCCGTCAAAGCTCGTTCGCCGGTACGGTGACCTCGGAATCCTCGATCAGCTGGTCGGTTGAGCAGTTCACAACCTCCGCGCGTGAAGCCCGGCGGCAGCGTCAGGTGATACCTGCGGCGGCCATCGTCCCGCCGCCAGGTGAGGCTGACCGGTCCAGCGGGCGTGGGGATGCTGCCCGAGCACCAGGCGAGCGGCACGTCCGACATCCGCACGCGAACGGTCTGCGTCGCGGGATTGACCCGGGCCAGGCCGAGCACGTCGCGGTAGAGCACGTGCGCCGCATGGGAGGCGAAGCCGTGGTTGCAGCTGGCATGGGGGGCGTCGTGCTCCCAAAGGGTGCCGGTTCGATCGGCCATGAACAGCCAGGTGTCGACGGCTTCGGCGAGAATCTGGGCCCCTCGGGCTTCGTGGGAGAGGAGTTCAACGCGAAGCTGATGGCCGATGAAGGCGTTGGCCGGATGCACGTCGGGGTGGCTGCCGTTTGTCTTTCGGTCGGGGCCGAACTCCTCGATCAGCGTCCGCCAGAGGGCGGGATGGGATTCCGGTGTGGCGACGTCGAAGAAAAAGGCCATGTACTGGCAGACCTCCGACCGGTTGTCCGTGGGAGCCAGCCGGCCCGTTCCCGGGAGGGGCAGTCCATGAAGATATCGGTGGCGTTCTGACGGAACGTCTCCCGGGCAGCCTCGAAGATCCTTACGAGCCGCTCGTCGCTGCAGGCGAATCGGCCCCGGCCCGCATCAGGATTGGCCAACTCCCGGAGGTGGACATCGGCTAGTTCACACGCCCCGGAGAGCACGGTGAGGGTGAGGTAGCGAAGCGTATAGGGTTCGATGGATTCAAACCGATACGTGCCCGGCTCCAACTCCACGAGCACGATGTTCACGCAGCCGAGCCGCTTCCAGCTCACGCGGCCGTTGGGCTGAATGATCTCGTCGAAGGTAAAAGCCAGCCGGGTGGGCGTGGTGACGGTGAGGGTTGCCCCGATGAAGCCCGTGAGATTCGTGCCGAAGTCGAGCGTGCGGTAGCCCCGCTCGGGCAGCATGAAGGATTCGGCCAGGGCCGCCGGCTCCACGGTGGCGATCTTCATCCCTTGGAGTTCGATGGACGGAATCGTCTCCAAATCGGCCTCGGGAAACCCGGCGAAGGTCGGGCCGATGCCGGTCAGGGAGCGGTCCTTCCAGGGGTGGTCGGGGGGCGGCCCGAGGGTCACCGTGCCGGCCGCTGGAAGCTGTAGCGCTGCACCTGCTGGACGCGATCGTGCCGCAGCAGGACGTCGAAGTCGCCGCCGCTCTCGCCGCCCGTCGCGGCCACGACGTTCCCGGCGACGAGGAGCTCTGCCTTGAGGAACGAGGGCTGGTTGAGCACCGCATAGCTGTTGCAGTTGGAGCCCACGACTTCGATCACGAGCGTGTGTGCGCCGGCCGGCCAGACGGGCATCGCGGCAGTGCATGTTGGGGGCGTCTGTGCGATCCGCTCGCCTGCAGTGCTGCCGTCCGCTTCACACCAGGAAGATGTAAGGCAGGCCAGAAGACTCAGGCTGGGGAGGAGGCGAGCGGGGATGTGCATGGGACCAAAAGGCTCCTGGCGGAGAAACGAGCGACCGTAACTGCCCCGGCCGTGCCGGCTCTTCGACGGGCGTCAGGCCACCGGAGGTTCGCGAACGGCGGCTTGCCGGTGCGGATAGAGCATGGCGATCGGCACGAAGGCGATCGCGGCCGCGAGCATGCAGCCGGTCCAAAACCAGTAATAACCGGCGCCTTCGAGCAGCACGAGGCCGCCGATCTGGAATTCGCCATCGACTCGGGTCTCGGGCGCCTGGCCACGGTCGGCCTCCACCTGGAGGCGGCCCTCGTCGCCCTCCAGTTCGATCAAACGCCGCTCCCGCCAGGTGAGCGGCTTGGCCACCAGCCGCGCCGCCTGGACCGGGTCCGCCCGCACCACGGTCGCTGCCAGCACCCGATCATCTGGGGTGAGCGGCCGGCCATCTGGCCCGTCGGAGACGAGCCGGTATCGGTCCCGAGTCACCCGGTGATACCG
>JBJOHE010000518.1:0-13592 GCA_046047895.1 Planctomycetota bacterium
CGGGTTTTCTCGCGAAGGAGCGGCGTTTGATGGGCAGATTCGACGGAATGAAGGGGCTCGTGCTCGGCGTGGCCAACGACCACTCGATCGCCTGGGCCATCGCCAAGGAAGTGATGGCCGAGGGCGGCCAGATCGGGTTTTCCCATCTTCCCGACCGTCCCGATGACGAGCGGCAGCGGAACCGCCGCCGGGTGGCCCAGCTCACCGACCCCGAGCCCAACGCGAAGTTCCTCGTGCCGATGGATGTCTCCGACGACGCCCAGATCGCCGCTGTGATCGACCGGGCCAAGCAGGAATTCGGCAGCCTCGACTTCGTCGTCCACTCGATCGCCTTCGCACCGCTCGAGGATCTCAAGGGCGAAACGACCAACTGCAGCCGCGAGGGCTTTCGTCTGGCGATGGAGACGAGCGCCTACAGCCTGCTGGCCGTCGGCCGGCTCGTCCGCGGGATCTTGGCCAAAGACGCCTCGATCCTCACGCTCACCTATTTCGGCGGTGAGAAGGTCGTGCCGGGCTACAACATCATGGGCGTCTGCAAGGCCACGCTCGACGCCTGCGTGAAATACATGGCCTATGATCTCGGCGCGGCCGGAGTGCGGGTGAACGCCGTGAGCGCCGGGCCGCTGCGGACGCTCGCCGGCCGCGGCGCCGGCGTGGACGACATGCTCGGTCTCTACCAGCACATGTCGCCCATGGGCCGCAACATCACCCACGAGGAGGTGGGCAAGGCCGGCGCCTGGCTGCTCTCGCGAGAGTCGCTCGGAATCACCGGCGAGATTCTCCACGTCGATGCCGGCTACAACATCATGGGCTCTCCGGGCCGGCTGCTCGACCTCGTGCCCAAGCCCGCCGACTGATCAGGGCGGGTCGTAGCCGCCGGGGCTCCAAGGATGACAGCGGGCGATCCGGGCGAGGCCCTTGAGGCTGCCCCGGATTGGGCCGTGCCGTTCGACCGCCGCGCGGAAGTAGTTGCTGCAGCTCGGCGTGAACCGGCAGTTCCTTCCCAACAGCGGGCTGATCGTCCATTGATAGGCGATCACCATCCCGACGAGCGCGACCGTTGCCGCCCGCGAACTCCAGCGGGCCACGACCCGGCCGAGCCTGACAAACGTGCCGGCCACCACATTCATCGGCCTCTGCCCCGCCGCGGCCGGCGGTCCCCGGCCCGGGGCGGCGGTGCCGGATAGCCCGGCCGGCCGGTCACCCGGCTGGCGAGCGACTCGATCGCCGCCCCCGCCTGCTCCGCCGCCGCCGCGCCGCGGCCCGGGTCGCCCGATCGCACCACGATCACGTAGTCGGTGCCCGTTGGCAGCCGGCTGCGAACCAGGCGAAAGGCCTCGCGGAGCCGCCGCTTCCACCGGTTTCGCATCACGGCGTTGCCGATCCGGCGCGAGACGCTCAGGCCCACCCGCGGATTGGCATCGGCGTCGGCCCGGGGCGCCGCGTAGAGCACCAGCGGCCCGGCGGCCGCGCTGCACCTCCGCTCGTAGACCCGCGAGAAATCGGCCGGGCTGAGAATCCGAACCGCCCGGGGAAAGCCCTGTCGGCTGGGCATCACCACCGCAGCGACGCCCGCGGGTCGGCCGAGCCGGCCTGGGCCTCCCGCGCCACCTCGAGCAGCCGTTCCGCCACAGCCGCGTCGGGGGAGTCAGGGAGCATGATCTGCACCTCGGCAATCAGGTCGCCCTTGGCACCGTTGGCATGCCTCACGCCCATGCCGGCAGCCCGGAGCTTGCGGCCGCTCGAGGTCTTCGGCGGGATCCGCAGGGAAATCGTGCCCCAGGGCGTGGGCACGTCGACCTTTCCGCCTTCGATCGCCTCGGCGAGCGTGATCGGCAGGTGCAGCTCGAGCATGTCACCGGTGCGACGAAAGACCGGATCGGGCTGAATCTGGACCTCGAGCAGAATGTCACCGGCCGGCCCGCCGCCCGAGCCCGGCATGCCTTGGCCCCGCAGCCGCATCCGCGCCCCGTCGGGAACGCCCTGGGGGATCGTCACGCTGATCGTCTCGGACTTGCCCGAGCCACGCTCGACTCGCAGTTCGCTCTTGCCTCCCTCGATGGCCTGGCGGAAGGGAATCTCGATCCGGGCCTGGATGTCTTGACCCGGCTTGGCTGCCGACCGCCGCCGACCGCCGCGACCACCCCCGGCCGCCCGGCCGAAGAGCTGCTCGAATCCGCCGCCCCCGCCCAGGATGCTCTCCAGGTCGATCTCGGCACCGCCGCCAAAGCCGCCGCCGAACCCGCCACCACCCCCTGGAAATGGGCCGCTCCAGCCGCCCTGGGGGCCTCCGGGGCCCACGCCTTCGAAGCCGGGACCATAGCGGTCGTACATCTCCCGCTTGCTTGCGTCGTTCAGCACATCGAAGGCGTTTTGGACCTGCTTGAACTTCTCCTTCGCCGCATCGTCGTCGGGATGCAGGTCGGGGTGATACTTCCGGGCCAATTCGCGGTAGGCCTTGCGGATGTCCTCGGCCGACGCCGTGCGGGGCACGCCGAGTGTGTCGTAATGATCCTCCGCCATCGGGTCGATCCAGCCGCAGTCTGAGGTGGGGAAACGCCCCGGATTCTAGGCGGACTGCGACGGCGACGAAAGTGGAGCAACCGCCCGGGCCTCACGACGCAATGATCGGCTCCCGCGATTCAGTCGGCTGCCCGGTGGGCCGTTGGGCCAGAAACTCCTGCTGGCAGCGGCGGGCCGGTTCGCCCTCGGCCGGATGCAGTAGATGAAACTGCCCTTCGGCATCGAGCACCCGGGCCCGGGTGTTGTCGGCCAGATACACCGGCAGGATCTCCGTCAGGATCCGCTGCACCAGGGCAGGGTCGAGCACGGGAAACATCACCTCGACGCGGCGGAAGAAGTTGCGGGGCATCCAGTCGGCGCTCGAGAGAAACACCTGCGCCTCGTCGTCGGCTCCAAAGACGTAGATCCGGCTGTGTTCCAGGAACCGATCGACGATGCTCCGCACGCGGATCGTCTCGCTCAGGCCCGGCACCCCCGGCCTGAGCCCGCAGATGCCGCGGGGCACGATGTCGATCGGCACACCGGCCTGGCTGGCACGGTAGAGCGCCGAGATCACGTCGTCGTCGACGAGCGAATTGAGCTTGGCGAAGATCCGCGCCGGCCGCCCCTCACGGGCACGGGCGGCCTGCTCGTCGATCAGTTCGAGCGTCCGTCTGTGCAGGTGGTCTGGCGCCACGATCAGCCGCTGCCAGGCGTGCCCCTGAGAGTAGCCCGTGAGGAGGTTGAACAGCGCGGAGGCATCATCCGCGATCGCCTCATCGGCCGTGAATAGGCCGATGTCGGTGTAGAGCAGCGCCGTGGTCGGGTTGTAGTTGCCGGTGCCCAGATGCACATACCGGCGGAGGCCGGTGCCCTCCTGCCGGACGACGAGCGACACCTTGCAGTGGGTCTTGAGGTCGAGGAAGCCGAACACCACATGCACTCCGGCCCGCTCCATCTGACGGGCCCAGCTCACGTTGTTGGCCTCGTCGAACCGCGCCTTGAGTTCGACCAGCGCGGTCACATGCTTGCCCGACTCCGCGGCCGCGATCAGGGCCCGGGAGATCGGCGAGTCGCCGCTCGTGCGATAGAGCGTCTGCTTGATCGCAAGCACCCGCGGATCGCTCGCCGCCTTGGTGACGAACTCGACCACGGGATCGAACGATTCATAGGGATGATGGAGCAGAATGTCGCGGCGGGCGATCACCTTGAAGATGTCGTCGCCATGCCGCTCGAGCCCGCGGGGAGGACGGGGCGTGAACGGCTTGTCGTGCAGCCGCTCGAAGCCGGGCAGTTTGTGGAGTTCCCAGACGGCCGTGAGGTCGAGCGGTCCGTCGATCCGATAGACCTCCGTGTAGCCGTCGCCGTCCCCTTCCGCCGCCTGCAGTCCTTCCTCGTCGATGATCAGGGCCGCCAGTCGCTCGTCGGCCTTGGCTGCAATCTCCAGTCGCACCGCCTGGCCGCGTTGCCGGGCCTTGAGCCGGTCTTCGATCAGCTTGAGCATGTCGTCCGACTCCTGCTCAAGCAACTCGAGGTCGCTGTCGCGGGTGATTCGGAACGCGGTCCAAGAGTCGACCTCGAATCCGCCGAACAGGTCTGGTAGGCGGGCCGAGATCACGTCTTCCAGGAGCACAAATGGAATCCGCCCCGGTTCGCCGCCCGGCAGCATCACGATCCGCGGCAGCACCTGCGGCACCTGGACGACGGCGAAGAGCTGCTTCGGCCCGAGCCCGGCTGCCCGATGGAGCATGACACCGAGATAGAGCCCGCGGTTGTGGTACCGGGGCGAGGGGTGGGCCGGATCAACGGCCATCGGCGTGAGGATCGGCTGGGCCCGCTCATGAAAGAAGCGGTCGACCTGTGCCCGCTGCTCGCCCTCGAGCGCGGCGTACCGGAGGAGTTGGAATCCTTCCGCCTCGAGCGCCGGCCCGATGCTCTCTCGCAGGCAGCGATACTGCCGGGCCACCAGCTCCTGGGTGCGGATCGCGATTGCCTTGAGCTGGGCGAGCGCCGACATGCCATCGGGGGCCACGTCTTGCGGGGCGCTCTCGCCGAAGGCCTGCTCCCGCAGCCCCGCGACCCGGACCATGAAGAATTCGTCGAGGTTGGAGCTGAAGATCGCGAGAAACTTGAGCCGCTCCATCAGCGGATTCTCGGGATTCTCGGCCTCCTCGAGCACACGGAGATTGAACTCAAGCCAGCTCAGTTCCCGGTTGATGAAACATTCTGGTCCAAACGGCGCTTCGATCGTCATGCTGGTCGGTGCCTGCCCGTCCACGGGGATCGCCCCGCCGCCCGGTGCGGCGAAGGCTCGCACAGTGTAGCCTCGCATGCCCTTCGGCCCCCGAAGGTTCACGAGACTCACAGAATCCTCGCATGACCTCCGCCACCGCCTTCGAAACTGCCTGTCAAACAGCTCTGACACAGTTGCCGACAGCGCATCGCCCCTGGAGCTGCGGCTGGTCGGCCGCCGTGGCGGGCATCCTCGAGGCCGCGGCCGCGAAGCCCGGCAACGTGTATCCCGGCCGCTCCTTCCCCGACCTGAGCTTCGACGAGTTGGTGGCCGCGGCGATCGCCATCGCCGAGCCGCTGGAGCATGCCCACCGGAACCCGCTCGGGGCGACCATCCTCGCCGCCGTGCGGCAGGCCCGGGCCGCGACCAGGACCAATGCCAACCTCGGCGTCGTGCTTCTGGTCGCACCGCTGGCGGCAGCCCCGTTCCCACCCACGCCGCAGGGTGTCGAGGCCGTGATGGGAGCGCTCGGTCCGGCCGACGCTGCGGCGATCTGGGAGGCGATCAACCTGGCCCGCCCCGGCGGCCTGGGCCGCAGCGAGCGGTGGGATCTGGCCGATCCCGCCCCTCCCGACATCCGCCTGGCGATGCGGCAGGCGGCCGACCGCGACACGATCGCCCGGCTCTGGGCCGAAGGCTTCGACGACCTGTTCACGGGGCCCGTGGCCGACCTGGCGGCTCACACCGCAGCCCGGCTGCCGCTGGCGGACGCGATTCTGGCAACCTTCCTCAGGCAGTTGGCCCGCGGGCCCGATTCACTGATCCTGAGACGACACGGAGCCGCGGTGGCAGAAGAGGTCCGGCACCGGGCCGAGCGGCTTGTGGTGGGCCAGGCCGGCCCCGGCTGGACGCACGGGGTCGCCGGCTTCGATAACTTCCTCCGGCAGCCCCGGCGGCTCAACCCGGGCACCACGGCCGACCTCGTGGCTGCCGCCCTCTATATTCTGCTGCGGGACGGACGGCTCCGGCCCGCCCTTCCCTTTCCCACGCCCCCCTTCGCCCCCGGGTAGCGGCCCATGCCCCAGCAGTTTCAGGTCTCGCTCCGCAAGGCGGTGCATGTCTTCTCCGCCGGCCACTTCATCACGCTGACCGATCAGCTCTGCGAGCCGATCCACGGCCACAACTGGACCGTCGGCGTGGATGCGGCAGGTGAGCCCGACCGGCATGGCATGGTGATCGACTTCATCGCCCTGCGGGACACCATCACGGCGATCCTCACCGAACTCGACCACCGCATGCTGCTGCCCGCGACCAATCCGCTGCTCGAAGTAGGGATCGGCCCCGGTCCGCTCGGTCAGGATGAGGTGACGGTGCGGTTCGCCGATCGCCGCTGGGTGTTCCCGGCGGCCGAGTGCACGATCCTGCCGATCGCCAACACCACCGCCGAGTGGCTCGCCCGCTGGATCGGCCAGGAACTGCTGGCACGACTCGCGGCGCTGGGCCAGCCGCCGGCCGGCCTGCTCCGCGTGAGCGTGGACGAATGCCTCGGCCAGTCGGGCGTGTGGGAGCACACCGCCGACTAACGCCGGCTCGGGAGCGAATCAGGTGGTTGCGACCACCAGCTTGGCGGCTGCCTCGAGCGAAAGCGCGAGCTCGCGGCCATCCACCCTCACCCGCATCAGGCCGGCCCCGTCGGGATGGTCTGCCACCTCCCCGACCGCGCCGAGCGTGAGGCTGCACTCGGTGAGGTAGCGGAGAAACTCGGGCGACTGGTCGATCACCCGGGCCAGTCGGAACGTCTCGCCCAGGTCGCACTCCGCCAGCAGCCGCGCAGCCGCATCGTCGCCCTCGGAGAGGCTGTGGGCATCGGCGGCGGGGATCGGATCGCCATGAGGATCGACCTCCGGCCTGCCGAGAAAGGCGTCGATCCGTTCCACGAGGAGGTCGCTGACCGCATGCTCCATGTGTTCGGCCTCGTCGTGGACCTCGTCCCAGGTCATGTCGAGGGTGCGCATCAAAAAGAGTTCGATCAGGCGGTGTCGGCGGATCACCCGCAGGGCGAGCATCCGCCCGGCCCGCGTCAGGGCCACGCCTTCGTAGCGGCGATGGGTCGCCAGTCGGGCCGTGTCGAGCGTCTTGAGCATGCTCGTGACCGTGCCGGGTGACACGCCGAGCGCGGTGGCGATCTGGCCGGTCGTGGCGGGCCGGCCATCCTGGGCCGCCGTCAGCTGGTAGATCGTCTTGGCGTAGTTTTCGACGGTCAGGCTGGGCACGGCAGCGGATCCGAAAGTTCGGTGGAGAGCGACGGCGACGCGGGCTGTTTGCCTCAGGGCCGCCGGCATCGCATTATGGCATCCGAACAAGGCATCGCATGCAGCTCAATCACAAGGCGTTCGCGATCGCGGAGGATCTCGTCCGGCGGGCGACGGAGATCGGGGCCGTGCTCCACACGGTGGGCGGATGCCGGGTGCTCGACTGTGGAGTGGAAACGGCGGGCAGCGACGCGGCCGGGCTCGGGATGGCCCACGTGGCAGTCGCCGGTCTGGCCGAGGTGAGGCTCGTGCCGCCTGGCGCCGCCCCCCCCGCCTGGCCCGGCTGCCCGTGGCCGAACGTGCAGGTCGTCAGCAGCAGTCCGGTCGCCGCCTGCCTGGCATCCCAATACGCCGGCTGGCGGATCGCGAGCGGCCGATTCTTCGCCATGGCCAGCGGCCCGATCCGCGCCGCCATCGGTCGCGAGGAGCTGTTCGACACGATCGGGATGCGGGAGCGTCCCGACCGGGCGGTCGGGATTCTCGAGACATCCGCGTTGCCGCCCGAGAGCGTCTGCCAAGAACTCGCCGCGGCCGCGGGCCTCCGACCGGATCAGCTGATCCTGCTGGTGGCCCGCACCGCCAGCCGGGCCGGCACGCTCCAGATCGTGGCCCGGTCGCTCGAAACCGCGCTCCACAAGCTCCACGACGCTGGCTTCGACCTCACGCGGATCTGCAGCGGCAGCGGAACCGCCCCCCTGCCGCCCGTCGCCCGCGACGACCTCCGGGCGATCGGCTGCACAAACGACGCGATCCTCGCCGGCGGCAGCGTGACCCTGACGGTCACCGGCGATGACGCCAGCCTGGCCGCGATCGGCCCCAGCGGGGTGAGCGGCAGCTCTCCCGCGGCCGGCCGGCCGTTTCTCGAGATCTTCGAGGCTGCCGGCCGCGACTTCTATGCCATCGATCCGGCCCTGTTCGCGCCCGCCAGGCTGGAATTCATCAATCGGGACACCGGCGGCGTCCACCGCGCGGGCGAGTTGCGGCCCGAGCTTGTCGCCCGGTCTTTTGCAGCCGGCTGACGCCGCTCGCCCGCGATTCGGGCTGCGGTTCCCCCTCAAGCCGGCCGAAAGACCTTTCCGCGGCCGGAATGCCGAAGCCGAGAAGCTCTTGTGAAGATGGGCGAACCTTCCGGCTTGAGCCGCGTTTCTCCCGGTGTTGCGAGCCGGACAATTGGTAAATGCGAATCCAGCCGGCTGCCTCATTCTTGGGCAGCCACCCCCGTGCCCGCCTGTCAGGCATTGATGCCCATTCGCAAGGCAGGGCGGGCTTTGGTCGCGCAAGTCCTTGCGCAGCAAGCACTTCATGCTGTCACTTGACCGCCTGCCAATGGTTTTTCAGCCGGCGACGGGGTGAGCCCGCGAAGCCGAGCAGAAAAGGATCTTCCGTTCCCCCAAGCCTCAGCCACCAAAGGGTTCCCCATGGCCACCACTACGAAGACCGCCCCCGCAAACTCGACCGAAACCCACCAGGCCTCCGCGGTTCTCCAGGTTGCCGAGCGGCTCTACGGGATGGACCCTGAGTGGGTCGTGTTCTTCCGCGAGATTCTCGGCGTCGACGGAATGGTCCGCCGCACGTTCAACGACCCGGAGTCGCTGATTCGCTTCGAGTGCTCGCCGCAATACGCCCGGATCCGCGAGATGCTCGACACCCTTCGGAGCCGGCAGCAGGAGCGGCCGACCGAACGGGAGGCCCAGCGGGTGGTGACGGTGCGGATGCCCCGGTCGCTCCATGAGACTCTGAAGAACGAGGCCGGTCTCCTCAAGGTGAGCGTCAACACCCTCTGCATCTCAAAACTGATGAAGCTGCTCGACGACCGCGACATGGCCGGCGGCGAACCGGCGGCGGAAGGCGAGGAGACTGGAGCGGACCTGTAAGCCGGGTTTTGTCCCCGCGGCCTCGCGGCCTCGGGGGGTGACCATTTCTCTAGGGCCCGACGGTTGCCCGGGGCCTCGAGCGGCCGACCCGGAAGCTGGTGCGGGACGGGCAGCCCCGCGGCGTTCCCGAAGGAACGAACTTCTTCCTGCTTGGCCTTGCTCCGGGTGGGGTTTGCCGAGCCAGGCCGGTCACCCGGCCTGCTGGTGAGCTCTTACCTCACCGTTTCACCCTTACCGCCGGGGCGAACCCCGGCGGCGGTCTGCTTTCTGTTGCACTTTCCCTGACCTCGCGGCCGGTGGGCGTTACCCACCACCCTGCCCTGCGGAGCCCGGACTTTCCTCCCGCCGCGTCCCAAAGGGCCGCGGCCGGCGATCACCCGGTCCGCTCCAGTCCTCGCTGATGTCGAGTATAAGCAGCCAGAGCAACCGAGCCCTCGCCGCCCAGCCACCCCTGAACTTGACCCTCCCCCACCCCCTGCATACCTTCCCGTCAGGCACCGGCAGGTGCGACGGGCGAGGCGACACACCCGGCTGATCACGGCCGGCTTCCCCCGGGGCGGCATCTTCGAGCGGAATCACTCCGATGTTTGGCGAACTCCTACCCGTTGGCGGCGGCGATCCGATCCCGCTTCTCAAGCCCGATCTGATCGTGGGCCGCCGGGAAGGGGCCGACATCGTGCTCCGGTTTCCCAACGTGTCCGGCCACCACTGCGAACTGACGCTCGGGGAGGGCTACTGGACCGTCAAGGATCTCCGCAGCAGCAATGGGACGAAGGTCAACGGCACCCGGGTGACCGAGCAACAGCTCAAGCCGGGCGACAAACTCAGCATCGCCAACCACGAATACGAGATCGCCTTTGATCCGCTGCGGCTGGGTGCTGCGGCGCGGCCGGAGGAGAAGACGCGAGAGGAAAGCATCTTCAGCCGATCGCTGCTCGAGGCGGCCGGGCTCGAAGGCCGGCGGTCGTCCGACTCCCGCTCCTCCCCCGACCGGCCGCGACGGCCGACCCGTTAAGTCCCCGCTTCATTCTTCATGCCGCGACCCCGCAAGTTCCGCATCGAGTTTCGCAAGAACCGGTCGGGGCGGAAACGCAGCGGCGATCTCACCAGGGCGGTCGGCGCCGATCCCGACGCGGTGGCCGACCAGGCCTCAGGCGAGCGGATCTCCGGCAAGGGTGCGCTCACCCGCAAGCGGACGGTCATGGTGGAGGCCGAACCAGGCGGGCCGGTGGACGGACTCGCTGTCGCGCCCTTCGCCGCCGGATCGTGGCGGGGCCAGGTGCTCCACGTCCACGGGCTCGAGAGCCTCGTGCAGGACGACACCGGCCGGGTGGTCCGGTGCACCCTTCGCCGCGTGCTCCGCACCCTCGCCACCGACCAGCGGCATCCGCTCGTGGCCGGCGACTGGGTGCAGGTGACGGCCGCCGGAGCCGAGGGCACGATCGAAGCGATCGAGCCGCGGCGATCCTCCCTCTCCCGCGACAGCCGGGGCCGGCGGCATGTGATCGTGGCCAACGTCGATCAACTGCTGATCATCGGGAGCGCGGCCCTGCCCGACCTGAAGCCGGGGCTGTTCGATCGGCTGCTCGTCGCCGCCGAACTCGCGGGCATCCGACCACTGATCTGCATCAACAAGCTCGACCTCGTCGGCCCGGAACGGCTCGTGCCCCTGGCCGGCGTGTTCGCCCGGATGGGCTATGCGGTGATGCTCACCTCGGCCACCACCGGCCTCGGCCTGCCGCGGCTGGCCGCCGAACTCGGCGGCAGGGTGACTGCCGTGGTGGGGCAGAGCGGCGTGGGCAAGTCGTCGCTGCTCAACGCGCTCGACCCCGGCCTCCGGCTGGCGGTGGGCGAGGTGAGCCGGGAGAATGAGAAGGGAAGGCACACCACCACCACTGCCCGTCTCCTGCCCCACCGGTTCGGCGGCTCGTTCGTCGACACGCCGGGGGTGCGGCAGTTTCAGCCCTGGGAGCTGGTGCCGGCCGAGGTGCCGGCGGCCTTCCGCGACCTGCGGCCGCTGGCCAACCTCTGCCGGTTTCCCGACTGCACCCACAGCCACGAGTCGGGCTGCGCCGTGAAAGACGCCGTGGCCGACGGACTGCTCGACACCCGCCGCTGGGAGAGCTGCTGCCAGCTCGCCGGCGGCGACACCTGGGACGACCCCGAATCATGAGAGAGCCCGCCCGCCTCGACCGCGCCGAACCGGAGCGGGCGATCCTCGTCGGTGTTTTGCTCGAGCAGCCCGTGGACCCGGACCATCCGCTCGACGAGCTCGCCGGCCTGGCCTCCACCGCGGGAACCGAGGTGGTGGCCGAACTCACGCAACGGCGGGAGCATCCCGACCAGACCACCTACCTCGGCAAGGGCAAGGTGCAGGAGCTGACGGCCCTGGTCGAACATCATGACGCCGATGTCGTGATCTTCGACAACGACCTCTCGCCGGCCCAGACCCGCAATCTCGAGCGGGCCCTGGAGGTGAAGGTGATCGACCGCTCGGAGCTGATCCTCGACATCTTCGCCGCCCGGGCCCGCACCTACGAGGCGCGGCTGGCCGTCGAACTCGCGCAGCTTGAATACTCACTCCCCCGGCTGAAGCGGATGTGGACCCATCTCTCGCGGCTCAAGATGGGCGTCGGCATGCGTGGTCCGGGCGAGAAGCAGCTGGAGGTCGACCGCCGGCTGGTCGAGAAGCGAATCCACGATCTCAAGGGAGAACTGGCCGTGGTGCACGGCCGCCGGGAACGGGAAGTGGCCGCCCGCCGCGGCCACATGACCGTGTCGCTCGTGGGCTACACCAACGCCGGCAAGAGCACCCTGCTCAACGCCCTGACCGGTGCCGATGAACTCGCGGCCGACCAACTCTTCGCCACACTCGACACCCGCACCCGCCGTTGGCGGCTGCCGGGCTGGGGCCCGGTGCTCCTGAGCGACACGGTGGGTTTCATCCGCGACCTGCCCCACCGGCTGATCGCCAGCTTCAAGGCCACGCTCGAAGAGACGCGGCAGGCCGACCTGCTCCTGCATGTAGCCGACGCGTCGAGCCCGCTCGTCGACGCCCAGGTCGCCGCGGTTCGGAGCGTGCTCGCGGAGCTTGGCGTGGAAGACAAGGACACCCTGCTGGTGCTCAACAAGCTCGACCGGCTGCCCGACCAGGCCGCCCGCGACCGGCTGCTCGCCCGCTACCCCCACGCGATCGGAATCTCCGCCCGGTCGGGAGCGGGGCTGGCATCCCTCGCCCGCGCCGCGAGCGACTGCCTGGGCCGCAGCTTCCGCGACGTGGATGTGGCGACCGACCCCGGCAATGGCCGGCTGCTCGCCTGGCTCGGCCGCCACGGCGAGGTGCTTTCCCGCCAGTTCACGGCCGATCGCGTCACGGTGCACTGCCGGATTCCCGCGGCCCTCGTCGGCCGAATCGATGCCACCGAAGCGAGCGTGACGCCGCACTCCCGCCCGCAGGTGGAACCCGGCGACGCCGCGATCGTCGAGCCGCCGGCGGCCGCCCAGGGGTGACGCCGTGGCGTTCGTGCCGTCCATCCTGCCGTCGCTCGGCCGCCGCCGCCGGAACCTCGCCGGCATGCGGGCGATCGTGACCGGTGGCTCCTCCGGCGTGGGGCGGGCCCTGGCATGGGAGCTCTCCCGCCGCGGCGCACGGGTGATGGCCACCGCCCGCCGGCGGGAACGGCTCGCCGAGCTCGCCTCCGACTCGTCCGAACAGCCGATCGACCACGAGGCCGGCGACCTCTGCGACGCCGGCTTTCGCGAGCGGCTCGTCGCGACCACGCTCGAACGGCTCGGAGGGCTCGATCTCGTGATCGCGGCGGCCGGTGGCGGCGCGATCGGCCCCTTCGCGGAGACCGACGCCCGCACCTTCGCGAGCATGCTCGACCTCAATCTCGTGGCCCCGGCAGAGCTCGTCCGGCTCTGCATCCCGCACCTGCGGCAGGCCCGCGATCCAGCGGTCGTCTTCGTCGGCTCGATCCTCGGCCTCCACCCGTTGCCGCTCCACGGCGAATACTGCGCCGCCAAGAGCGGGCTGCATGCCCTGGCGGGGGCGCTGCGGATCGAACTGAACGGCGAGGGCATCGCAGTGATGCTGGCCCGCCTCGGCCCGGTCGCGACGGAGTTTTGGGATGCGCTCGTCGTGGGCGAGCGGCCAGCCTGGTCCCGCGGCCGGCCGGTGTCGGCCTCCCTCGTGGCCACGGCGGTGCTCGACGGCCTCGAACGCCGCCGGGCCGTGGTCACGCCCGGCTGGCGGGCCAAGGCCTATGCCGCCCTCGCCCGCATGTTTCCCAGCGCCATCGATCGCTTCGCCGCCCGCCAGGTGTAGGCGCCAGAAAGACCGGCTCGGGGGCAACCTCACCCCAGCGATTCACCGATCGCGAGCAACTCCTCGGCATCGAGACAGGCCTGCTGGTCGGTGAAGATCCGTTCAATGCCAGCCCGGTGGATCTTCATCTTCAAGCCGCCCACCCCGAGGGCCCCGTAAACCACCGCCTGGCCCTCGGGCCGGGCCTTGTCGGTGGCAGCGATGCCGGCGATCCCTGCCGGAGGCACCGCGTTGAGATCGATGAACACGCGGGCCTTGGCCGCCGCCTCGCGGCCGGCCGCGTCAAGGAGCGTGATGCCCGCAGCGCCGGCCGCGACGACCACGTCGGCCGCCGCGAGGGCCTC
>JBJOHE010000519.1:0-12871 GCA_046047895.1 Planctomycetota bacterium
GTGACCTGATTGCCGACCGAAAAGCCCTTGCCGCAGACCTGACAGGAACGTGCCACGGGAAAACCTCGAAAAAGTCCGAAAATCCGAGCCCCTGAGAATACCCGGCGGCCCGGTTTTCGCAACCCCAGGCCGGAGGGCTTTGGGAAGTCCTATTAGTCGAGGCCTGCACTGGCGTTGGCCCGTGGGGGCGGGCTTGCAGCCTGCCCGAATGCGGCGGCCGGATCCGTCTTGCGCGCCCAGGTCGACTCGAAGGGGCAGAAGCTGCGTCAACTGGACGGCCGGGGTCGCCCCTGCCCCCGGGCCGGACGTTCGCTGCGGACATCATGTCCTTCGCTCACTCCGAGAGAACTTCGCTTCGCCATCCTGCCATCGCTTGTTCTCTAGGCCGGCTCGGGGGCAGGGGCGACCCCGGCCTGGGGGGCCTCTCGGGGAGTCATTCTTGTGGAGGCTTGTCTCGAGTCGGCCCGTGGGGGCGGGCTTGCAGCCTGCCCGAATGCGGCGGCTGGCTACCATTGGGCCATGCCCACCTTTGACTACTCCTTTGTCGTCGATGCCCCGGTCGAGGCCGTTCGCGACTTTCACCACGACACGTCGGCCCTCAAGAAGCTCACGCCTCCGCCGACGGTCGTGCAGCTTCACTCGATCGAGCCGCTGGCGGAGGGGTCGGTGTCGGAGTTTACCCTCTGGGTGGGGCCGCTGCCGCTGCGGTGGAAGGCGGTGCACCGGAATGTGACCGATCGGGGCTTTACCGACGTGCAGGCGTCTGGGCCGGCGGCGAAGTGGGAACACACCCATTCGTTCGTGCCGCGAGCCGATGGACGGACGGAGATTCGGGAGCACATCGAATTCGAGCACAAGCCCGGCCCGTGGGGGCTCGTCACACGGCTCCTCTTCTCGCGGCCGAACCTGCTCTTGATGTTTGGCTACCGCCGTTGGGTGACGCAGCGGAGCTTGAGCCGGCGGTAAGCGGGCCGCCTGCTGCCGGCATGGGCGGGGCTTGGTCAGCCCGGGAGCCCGAGCGTGGCGAGGAGAGCGTCGTGCACGAGGCCGTTGGTCGCGATGCCGTCGCCCGAATCGATGCTCGAGCGGGCCCGCCAGTCGCTGAATCGGCCGCCTGCTTCCGTCACCACGACCTCCACGGCGGCGGCGTCCCAGGGGTTGAGCCGGGGGTCGATCATGATCTCGGCCCGGCCGGTCGCCACGAGCAGGTAGCCATACCCGTCGCCCCAGGTGCGGACGAGCCCGGCCGCGGCGTCGAGCCGTCGGCGGGCTTCCGTGCCGGCTGCTTCGCCCCCGCTCCAGCGGCCGAAATCGACGAAGTCGCTGGAGCAGACGAGGCTCTCGGCAAGCTGTGTCTGCAGCGACACCCGCGCCGGCGCAGGGACTGCCGACCCCCTGGCATGCCAGGCGCCGCCCCCTACGCGGGCGTAGGCCAGCTCGTCGAGCGCCGGCATCGCGATCACGCCCAACACGCCCCGGCCGCCGTGGCGGCAGCCAACGAGCGTGGCGTAGAGCGGCACGCCGTGGATGAAGGATTTCGTGCCGTCGATCGGATCGACGATCCACTCGTAGCCCGAGGTGCCGACGGTCGCCCCGGTTTCCTCGCCCAGGAAGGCGTCGGCCGGAAACGCGGCGAGCAGCTCCCGCCGGAGAATCCCTTCGGCCGCCCGGTCGGCTGCCGTCACCGGCGAGCGATCGGCCTTCCGCTCGACCGCGAGGGCAGGGTCTCCGAACCAGCGGAGCGTCTCCTGGGCTGCCGCCCGGGCGGCGGCGATCGCGGCGGCGAGCCGGGACTCGAGATCGGCATCCGAGGGAAGGTCGGGCGGCATCAGGTCGGAGGGACGGTGGCCGAGTCGGGAGGGGTGCGGAGCGTGGCGATCAGGAGCATACCGGCCCCGACCACGAGAAAGGAATCGGCGATGTTGAAGATCGGCCAGTCGATCACGCCCGGGAGCGTGAAGTGAATCCAGTCCCGTACGGCGTACACGGCCTGCCCGGCGCGGTCGGGCGGCAGGTGCCAGCGGAGCCCGGGCAGGCCGAGCCGATCATAGAGGTTGCCGATGATGCCGCCGCAGATCAGGGCCAGCGACACGAGGAGCCAAGGGCTTCGGCGGGTGTCGGCCCGCGCCACCATCGCGAGGATGCCGGCCAGGGCGGCGACCGACACGGCGGCGAACACAAACCCCATCCCCTGCCCCATGCCGAACAGCGCCCCCTCGTTGAGGTTGGTCTCGAGGACAAGCAGCCGCGGTATGAGCACAATCGGCGGACTCGTGGCCGGCATTCCGAGGCGGGCGAAGATCGCCTCCTTGGAGACCAGATCGGCCGCGATCGCCGCGACCATCACAGCAACAAAGGTCGGCCATCCCTGGCGGGAGTCGTCCATCAATCCCCTCCGGGAACGGCCCTGGCCCCGCCCGCCGACTCCCCAGAGTCAGCGAGGCTGCCGCGGCCGTCCGCCCCCCTCGTTTTCAAGTTTCTCCGCGCAGCGGATGCACATCGGCGCGAACGGAATCGCCTCGAGTCGCTTCTTGGCGATCACGCCGCCACATTCCTCGCAGATGCCGTACTTCTTCTGGCGGATCCGGGCGAGCGCCTGCTCGACCAGATCGAGCGTCTCCTCCTCCGTCGCCATCAGGCTCAGGGTGAACTCCTGCTCGTAGGCGTCGGAGCCGATATCGGCCATGTGGATCGGCATGCTGGAGAGGTCTCCGCCGGCTTCGCTGCGGGTCTTGCCGAGGGCCGCATCGGCCATCATCGAGACATCTCCCCGCAGCCGGGCCCGCATGGCCTCCAGAGCGGCTTTGAAAACCTTGACATCTGCGGCTTTGAGCATCGGGACACTCTCTCGATGGGCGGACAGACCTGCGGCAGAGCACCCCGCCCCGCCAGAGATTCTCAACGCTACTGCCCCCCTGATTGGCTGTCAAACTGGCAGGCTCGCCGGTCGGTCAAACCCCGGTTTCAGCCCCGGTGAACCGCCCCGGGATTGTGAGCAATCCGTTGGGTACGGTGCCTGACTCGCCCGCTCCGGTGGCTGGTCGGGGCGTCGGCCTGGCTCCCCCGGCCCGGCCTGCGCCGCCGGCTCGGCTTGCTGGCTCGAAAACGATGACCTACCTTTGGAGGCGTGGACGGCGCCCACCGTCACCATCGTCAGCCTGGGTTCGATCCTCTGCGGAGGTTCGGCCTCTTCGGAGCCCTTTCGTGGCCGTCGCCGCCCGTACCGATCTCGCCTTCCAGCAGTGCATCGACCCGGCCTGCGCCGCCACCTTCTCCGTCGACGAGGTGCTCACCGCCTGTCCGTCGTGCGGCAACCTTCTGGACGTGGAGTACGACTGGGACCGGCTTCGGCCGCCGAACTCGTTCGAGTTTTTCGAGCGGAAGTGGATGCGCCGAAGCGACCCGCTGGCCTTCAGTGGCGTCTGGCGGTTTCACGAACTCCTCCCCTACGCCCCGCGGGAGAGCGTGGTGACGATCGGCGAGGGGCAGACGATGTGCTCCCCCTCCGACGGCGTGGCGGCCTATGTGGGCGTGAACCCGGGGCGGCTGTTCCTCCAATATGAGGGGCTCAATCCTTCGGGCTCGTTCAAAGACAACGGCATGAGCGCCGCCTTCACCCACGCCCGCATGATCGGGGCCCGGCGGGCGGCCTGCGCCTCGACGGGCAACACGAGCGCGTCGCTCGCCGTCTACTGCGCGGTCACCCGGCTGATGCGAGGCATCATCTTCATAGGGTCGGGCAAGATCTCCTACGGCAAACTCTCGCAGGCGCTCGACTACGGCGCCCTCACGATCCAGATCGCCGGCGACTTCGACGACGCGATGGCCCGGGTGAAGGAGGTGGCCGGCAAGCTCGGCATCTACCTCGTCAACAGCGTGAATCCCTTCCGGCTCGAAGGCCAGAAGACGATCATGTTCCGGGTGCTCGAGTCGCTCGCCTGGGATCCGCCCGACTGGATCGTGGTGCCCGGCGGCAACCTCGGCAATTCCAGCGCCTTTGGCAAGGCCTTCGCCGAGCTGCGAAAGCTCGGCCTGATCGACCGCATCCCGCGGCTGGCCGTGATCAACGCCGCTGGAGCCAACACGCTCCACGAGCTTTACACCAACCGGGGCCTTCGCTGGGAGGGCGGCCGGGCCGACCTCGCCCCCGCCTGCCATTACTACGACGAACTCGACCAGGCCAACAAGCGGGCCGACACGATCGCCAGCGCCATCGAGATCAACCGGCCCGTGAACCTCAACAAGTGCCTGCGGGCCCTGGAGGTCTGTGACGGCGTGGTCCGCGAGGTCTCCGAGCAGGAGATCCTCGACGCCAAGGCCCAGGTGGGAGCCGGCGGCCTCGGCTGCGAACCGGCCAGCGCGGCGAGCGTGGCCGGAGCGCGGCAGCTCGTGGCCGAGGGTGTGATCGGCCGCGACGAGCGGGTGGTCTGCATCCTCACCGGCCATCAGCTCAAGGATCCGACCGCCACCGTCGCCTACCACACCACCGACCAGAAGCTCTTCAACGAGGTGCTCGGCAGCCGGGGCGTGAGCCGGGCGAGCTTCGCCAACCGGTCGGTGAGCGTCGGGAACCGGCTCGACGAGATCGTGCAGGCGATCGACCTCTACGGCTGAGTCTGCGGCTCTCGACGGCCGCTCGGGTCGGATCTCCGGCCCGCCGTGTATCGCGTGGTAGCCTAGCCGCTCGGTTTCCGAATCCTTGCTCCCTTGTCTTGAGGTGCCTGGCATGCCCCCCGCTCCGCTTCGTCTTGTCGTCCATGGTGCCGCCGGCCGAATGGGCTGCCGGGTGATCGCCGGAGCGCTGGGCGAGCCCGACCGCTGGCAGGTGGTCGCCGCGGTTGAGCGGGCCGGGCATCCCCGAAGCGGCGGCGATGCCGGACTCCTCGCGGGCTGTCCGGCGGTCGGCGTGGCGGTGGCCGACGGCTGGAACGGCCCGGCCGATGTCGTGATCGACTTCTCGCTGCCCGAGGCGGTGGCCGGGATCGTGGCGACCTGTGTGGCCAAGCGGGTGCCGCTCGTGGTGGCCACCACGGGGCTGACCGCGGGCGATCACGAACTCATTCAGGAGGCCGCGGGCACCATTCCCGTGCTCCAGTCGCCGAGCATGAGCCTGGCGGTGAACATCTCGATGGACCTCGTCGATCGGGCGGCCCGGCTGTTGAACAGGGTCGGCGGCCGCACGGATGTCGAGATCATGGAATGCCACCACCGCCACAAGGAGGATGCTCCGAGCGGCACGGCGCTGAAGTTTGGGGCGATCGTCCGCGAGGCGATGGGGCAGATCCGCGAGTCCCACGGTCGAGCGGGCCGTCCGGGGGCCCGGCCGGCTGACGAGATCGGCTACCACGCGATTCGGGCCGGCGACAATCCGGGCGAGCACACGATCCTGTTCGGGATGGACGGCGAATCCTTCTCGGTGAACGTGCGGGCGACCAGCCGCGACTGCTACGCCCAAGGCGCCCTGGCCGCTGCTGCCTTCCTGTCCGGCAAGCCGGCCGGCCTGTACTCGATGCGGGACGTGCTCGGGCTCGAGTGAAGCCCAGGCGGTCCCGCCCGGGGAGACGGATCGTCACGATGCCCGACCATCCAGACTCCACGGGGCGATCGGCACCATCCCGCGGGCTGTCGCTCCGCGGTGAGCCGGTGGCGGTGTGGCGGGATCTGGTCGAGGCGTTCGCGGCGGCGACGGCGAGCTCGCGGCACCCGCTCCATCTCCTGACCGTGGCGACCGTCGATGCCGACGGCTGCCCTCAGGCGCGCACCGTGGTGCTCCGGGGCTTCGATCCGGATCGGCGGGAGGTGGTGTTTCACACCGACTGCCGCAGCCCGAAGGCGGAGCAGATTCGGGGCGATGGTCGCGTGGCGCTCCACTGGTATGACCCCGGTCAGCGGCTCCAGATTCGGATCGCCGCAGCGGCCCGGATCCACCATGGCGATGCCATTGCCCGAGCTGCCTGGGAGGCGTCGCAGCGCATGAGCCGAGCCTGCTACCTGACCGACGTGTCGCCGGGCACGCCGCTGGCGGAATTTCCGGCCGCTCCCATGGCTCCGGCGCTCGACGATGAACGAGGACTCCAGGCGTTTTCCGTCGTGCGGTGCCGTTTCGACTCCGTGGAACTCCTCGCGCTGTCGGCTGCCGGCCACGAGCGGATTCGTCTGGTCTTCACCGGTCAGGAACCGGTGCTGGAGATTCTCGCCCCGTAGCGCCGGCTCCCGTGGACTCTCCCTACGTTCCGTCGGTGGGCGACGACATCCGGCGGACGGCCCACCAGCCGAGCAGGATCTGGACAAGGAGGGCGGCGAGGCCCGCCCGGGGATGACCCGAGGCCAGGTAGAGCCAGCCGAAGGCCAGGCCGGCAGCCGCGCCGGCGAGTTTTGTGCCCACCTGAAGCAGGCCGAAGGTCACCCCCGCCCTACCCTCCGGCGCCGCCTCGGCCACCGTCGCCCGGATCACGCTCTGCACGCCTCCGAGCACGAGCGCCAGAAGCACTGCCAGGGCGTGGAGCTGGCTGACGGTCGCCACAAACCAGGCCAGCACGAGTACGCCGATCCAGCCGGCCAGGCAGAGCACGAGCGCCACTCGCCGGCCGAGGCGTTCAGAGATCCAGCCGATCAGAATTGCGCCCGGGAGCGCCACCGCCTGTACGAGCAGCACGAGCCGCACAAGCGCGGCCGGCTCGAGTTCAAACTCCTCGAGGGCCACGCTCGAGAACTGCGCGATCGCCGTCTGCACCGCGCCGAGAATGAGCATGCTGCCACCGAGCACCGCCGCGAGGTGGTGGCCGTCTTGATCTGCGGGCCGCAGGAGTGAGCGGGCGAAGGCAAGCAGCTCACCGGCGGCGGTCGCGGCATGGGCGTGGCCGCGGCCGTCGTCGAACCGGGCCACGGCCGCGGGCAGTGAGAAGCAGAGCCACCACAGGCCGGTGAAGGCGAAGGCGGCCCGGAGTCCGCCGGCTGTCGTGAGCCCGAGGCTGTCATGGGCCGCGACGATGCCGGTGGCGATCACCAACGCGATCGCCCCGCCGGCGTAGCCCGCGGCGAAGCCCCAGGCCGAGAGCCGGTCGGCCAGCTTCCCCGAGGCGATCATCGCCAGGAGACTGCCGGTGAACACGGCGGCCAGGTCGAAGCCCACGTTGCCGAGAATCACACCGATCAGCACGGCGATCCGCGCCGTCGGGGGCGCGACGCAGAGCAGCCCCAGGGCCCCTGCGCCAAGGCCGATGCTCGTGACGAGCGCGGTCTTGTGCCGCTTTCGGCGGTCGGCCCAGGCCGAGAAGCCCGGTGTCGCCAGGGCCGACACAAGCATCGCCACCGCGAGCGTCCAGGGCCAGACGACGCCTGGCTCCAGGCCCCAGGGCCGGTCGGCGAACACCACCTTCTCCACGTAGGCGACGACGAGCGTGATCAGCACCGTGGAAAAACCACTGGCCGCCCAGTCGAGTAGGATCCAGGCCGTGGCGGTGAACCGCGTCGGGGTGGCATGGACTCCGACCGGCGGTGAAGCGGAGGGCATGGAGGGGCTCGTGGGACGGGAAGTGGTGGCGGCGTATCCTGCCCCGCCCCACTCGCCGCCGGCAACACCGATCGCCACGGCCGTGGCCTGTCGTCAGTCGCAGAGCCATCGCATCGCGGCTTCGATCGAGGCGATGCGGCGTTGGTCGACCCAGTGGAAGAGCACGGATGCCGCGGTCATGAAGGCGACCGCGAGCGCGAGTGAGGCCCAGGGGGGCATCGCCACCTGCCATGGGGCGGTCATGTCGTCGCCGATCGTGGCCCCGTAGGCCCAGAGCGGCCAGACATGGACGAAATGGTGCAACAGATAGATCGAGAGGGCATGGCGGCTCAAGGGCGTGGCCCAGCCGATCAGCCAACTCCACCGCCGGGGGCTGCGGTCGACTGTGGCATGGGCGACGACGCCAGCCGCGATCACGCCGCCGAGCGTGCCGCAGACGTAGGCGAGCGAGGGGGGAAACATCGTCCACGACGAGAGGGGAGAGAGCGCGGCAAGCGGTGCCCAGGTCTGCCAGGCGACCGCCGCGGCGATGCTGGCGGTGAGCAGGCCGGCCGCGACCAACAGTGGCTGGCGGCGGGGCCTGGGGCCCGCGGTCTCGAACACGGCGGGGCCGACCGCGTAGCCGGCCAGGGGATAGGCCAGCCAGGGGAAGAGCGGGAAGTATCCCACCACCAGCCAGCCGAGGCCCACGTCGACGAGCGTGAACTCATAGTCGTAATAGCCGCTGGCCCAATAGCCGAGATAGCCCGTCGCCGCCTGGAACGGGGGCGTGAGGGCGACCAGCAGCAGGGCGGCCAGCAGGATCGCGGCGTCGGGGGCGGACCGCATCGCCGCGAGCACCAGCATCGCCAGCCCGATGAGGGTGAGAACGTCCCAGTTGAAGACGTCTGCCGGCAGCCAGACGAGCACGTTGAAGGCGAAGCCGAGGCCGATCAGGAACAGGCCGCGGCGGACGGTCGACTTCGTGATCGACTCCTCAGGCCGACCCCGCCGCCGCTGGCCGTCGAGCCAGATCCGATAGCTCGTGCCGGTCAGAAAGGTGAAGATCGGGGCCGCGAAGCCGGCCGGCAGCCAGTAGCCGCGTTGGCTGCCGGCAAACGGCCCGCCATCGGTGCCCCACCAGCCCGAGAGGTTCTCCACGAAGTGCACGATCACCATCAGCGTGATCGCCACCGCCCGCATGATGTCGATCGAGGGCTGCCGCGGCGTCGAAGCCTTGGTCACGTGCCGCTCCTCGAACTGAGCATCTCGACCACCATCAGGGCGAGTTGGGCGACGAGGATCACGATGATCACCCACTCGAGTCCCATCTGCCGTCGGGCGATGGCAACGTCGGAGGCCCGCTGGCCACAGGCCTCGTAGATCTGGAGCGCGAAGTCGGCGCGATCCGTGGCGAGTTCATGCCGCTCGGCCAGACGGGTGCGATCCCGAAGGCGTTCTCCGAGCTGGCTGGCAAGCGTCGGCGGGTGCACCGGCGGCACGTGGACGGCCGGGCCGAGCGTCGCCAGGCCTCGCCGCACCGCGACCGCCTCGGAGAAGCGGGCCGCCAGTTCGGGCCGGCCGCCGAGAGACTCCTCGGCGGTCGCAAAGGCAGACGGCGCGTCGGCTTCCACCGTGGCCAAGAGCGCGTCGCCGCGGTGCTCCAGGTCGCGGAGTTCCGCTTCGCGGCTCGCGAAGTCCCCAAGGGCGGCCACGAGCTGATCGAGTCGTTCGACGGGCCCGAGCACCGCCCCGCGGCTCGGCGTCCAGATGACATGGCAGCCGTAGAGCGGGATCGTCACGGGGGTGGTGCCCGCTGCGTCGGCGGTGTGCGGCAAACTGCCGGCGGCGGCGATGACCCACCGCCGGGCCGCATCGGCCCAAACGGCCTCCTGCCCTTGGCTTCCTTCCGCGGACGATCCTCCGCAGGGAACGATCAGGAGGTCAAAGCCGCGGCCCGTCGGCAGCGTAAGCGGCTGCACCCGCGCAGCGTCGGGCAGGCCGGCCAGGGAAGCCGGCTGGTCAGAGGCGACAGTCCGCCGGGGCGACGGGTCGGAATCCTGCGCGATCATCGGGTCTCCCAGGCTGTGTCGGTCAGCTCGGCGGCCACGCAGCCTGCGACGTGCTCGGCCGAGTCGAGCACGCCGTTGAGCGTCGAGTCGTACAGATAGTCACCCACCAGGAACAGTCCCGGGAGGGTTTCGGGGGCCGGACGATGCCGGCGGGCCTCCGGGAGCGGCTGCCAGCCCCCCGGCAGGCTGCTGACGGCTCCGATCCAGCGGTGCACGCGGGCCTCGAGCACCTGGCCGCGGCAGACGGCGAAGGGGCCAGGCAGGGTCTCGAGCATCGCGGCCACGAGGTCGGCATCATTCCAGGCGGCCATCGCTTCGGCGGCGCTGCCCCCGAGCAGCCAGCCCAGCACGCCATGGATGGCCTCGGGCTCCCGGGCGCTCTCCACGTAGAGGCAGCAGCCGCCAAAGGCGTCGAGCATCAGATAGCCGTCGTCACCTGCGGCTGCCGGCAGGGGCCGATCGAGCAGGAGCGTGATCCGAAGATAGTGAGCGGGATGGTCATGGTGGGCGAGGTGCGCCTCGACCGCCGCAGCCAGCGGACCAGCGTCGAACTCCACCCGTCGCAACGCCTCGATCGGCAGGGCGAGAATCACGATGTCGAAGTCTGCCTCCTGCCGGCCGTGGCCGGTCAGCGAGAGTCGAAGGCTGCCAGTCGCATTCGCGGCCACCCGCTCCACGGTCGTGCCGAGGCGGATCGTGGCCGAAATCCGCGCGGCGAGCGCTCCAATCAGCTGCTCGTTGCCGCCGGCGATGCAGTAGAGCCGCATGTAGGCCGGGTCGTTCATCAGGTAGTTCTGCAATCCGTAGGCCACGCTCGTCGCCGCCGGCGGCGTGGCCAGGTCGCTGTGGATCATCGCTTCAAGGTAGCCGCGGAGTTCGCGGGAAGGGAGCGCCGCGAGGGTCGCGTCGAAGCGGCCCTGCGGCTCTGCGGAGGCTGCATGGTCGGAGCCAGACGAAAAGAACTCCCGCGGGGTCATCGCCGAACGGGCCCAGCTGTCGAAGGCCAGCAGATCATCACGCGTCCGCTCGCCGAGACTGTCACGAAGGTCGTCGAGGTTGGCGATCGAGTTGTCATCGACATACACGCGGCTGCCGCCCAGCGCGACCGTGGGCAGCCCAAACGATTCCACAAGCTCCCGGAGCGGATCTTCGCCCACCGGCGAGTAGTCGTAGAGTTCGGCGGCACCGGCCTCGTACCGCACCGGCGCTGCGGCGAACGTGGGCGTGATCACCTTGCCGCCGAGCCGATCCGTGGCTTCGAAGATCGTGACCGTGAGCGGTCCGGCCGCCATCTGCTCCAGGTGCCAGGCGGTGAACAGACCGCCGGGCCCGCCGCCCACGATCGCGATGCGCGGCCCTCGGCCGACGGCAGGTCCTAAGCTGGGAATCACAATACGCCTTCAACGAGTGACAGGGCGGGTGGTTTCGTGGCCATGGCCGAGCCGGTCCGCCGCACGGAACGGGGCAGCCTCAACGGAGGTAGGCATCCCAGCCGGTCTTGAGGATCAGGCAGGCCACGACCACGAGGAACACGATCCGCACGAACCAGGCTCCGTGCCGCAGCGTGAGGTGGGTGCCGAGCAGGCTGCCGGCGACATTCGCCACGGCCATGGGGACCGCGAGTTTCCAGAGGATGTTGCCCGTGGGAGCCAGGATCGCAAGTGCGCCGAGGTTGGTCGCGGCGTTGAGCACCTTGGCGGCGGCGGCGGCATGAAGGAAGTCGTAGCCCAGCCACTTGACCAGCAGGAAGATCAGGAAGCTGCCGGTGCCGGGGCCGAAGAAGCCGTCGTAGAAGCCGAGCAGGCTCGCGAGGAGCGACGCCCGCGCCGCCTGGCCCGCGGCGGAGTGGGGCGGCGCGTGGATCGCGCCGAGTTTCCGCTGCACGAGCGTCTGCACAAACACGACGGCGAGCACGATCGGCAGAATCTTCCGAACCCAGTCGCCGGACGCGAAGGTGAGGGCCAAGGCTCCCAGGCCGCCGCCGAGGAAGCCGGCGAGCACGGCCAGCGAGAGCTGCTTCCAGGGCAGCGAGACCCGACGCAGATAGGCCCGGGCGGCCCAGAGCGTGCCCCAGACCATGCAGGTCTTGTTCGTGCCGAAGAGCACGGCCGCCGGCGCCTTGGGGTAGAGCGCGAGCAGCACGGGCAGGGTCACGAGCCCGCCCCCGCCGGCGATGGCATTGAGGCAGCCGGCGGCGAAGGAGGCGATTGTGACGATCAGGGTTTCTGCCATACCGTCCAAAACAGTATCTTACGGGGGTTTCCGGGCACTGCCCGGATTGAATTCAGAGCGAGGGTAACCGATGTTCCGCTGCCGTCGACGTCGGTTTCTCGAGGGGCTGGTGGCTGCACCCTCGCTGGTCGCCCTGTCGGCCCGGGCTGCCGCCCCCGCCAATGCCGAGGGGCTGGTCGCCCACGTCCAGCGGATGTCGGGCGGCTGGGATCAGGCCCTCTACACCCGGCTGCTCGGGAACGCGAATGCGTTCAAGGAGGGAGACGAGATCGTCGGGGTGGCTGCGGCCGATGAGGCTGCCCGCAGCCGGGCTCGCGAACTCCTGGGCCGCACGCGGCTCGCCGAGATCGATGCCCATCCCCCCTTCTCCGACCGGCTTTCCGCGGCGTTGGCCGCTGATCTCGACGCGACGGCACAAGCCGAGACCGCCACCTGGACGCTCGCCGAGCTGAAAACCTTTCTCCTCACCCGCGCGGAGCCGCAGGTCAAGGCGATCATGCCCGGGCTTTCGAGCGACGTGATCGCCTGTGTCGTGCGGCTGATGACCAACGCCGAGCTGATCCGGGTGGGCGACCTGATCTCGAACCCGCTGCCCGGCACGAACATCGGCGGCCGCGGCTGCCTGGCCGCAAGGCTTCAGCCCAACTCGCCCACCGATCATCCCGATGACATCCGCTGGCAGGTGTTTGATGGCTGGGCCTACGGCGTCGGCGACGTCGTGCTCGGCACCAATCCCGTCTCGAGCGAGCCGGCCAGCGTGAAGGCCGTGTCCGACACGCTCCGGCAGGTGCTCGAGGCCTTCGGGCTTACCGAGGTGATGCCCCACTGCGTCTTGGCCCACATCGACGTGCAGGCCGAAGTCGACGCCGCCGCGCCGGGCAGCACGGGGGAATGGTTTCAGAGCATCGCGGGGAGCGATGCCGCCAATGCCACCTTCGACGTGACGCTTGCAAGGATGCTGGAGCATGCCGCGGCCCGCACTGGCCGCTGGGGGCTCTACTTCGAGACCGGGCAGGGCGCCGACTTCACCAACGGCCATGCCCAGGGCACCGACATGGTGGTGCACGAGGCCCGG